>CAOKUK010000147.1 GCA_948472595.1 uncultured Eubacterium sp. | reverse complement strand
AGCATATGCTGGTGGATAACTGCGCCATGCAGCTGGTGAAGGATCCCAAGCAATTCGATGTAATCTTGACAGAGAATATGTTTGGTGATATTTTATCAGACGAGGCCAGCATGGTGACGGGATCCATCGGGATGCTCTCCTCTGCCAGCCTGAACGATACGAAATTCGGGCTTTATGAGCCAAGCGGCGGCTCAGCGCCGGATATCGCAGGCAAAGGGATTGCGAACCCCATCGCCACAATCTTAAGCGGCGCCATGATGCTTCGGTATTCCTTTGATTTGGACCAGGAGGCAGACGCCGTGGAAGAGGCAGTGCGCCAGGTGCTGAAGGAAGGTTACCGCACCATAGACATTATGCCTCAGGAAGAGGCAAAAAAAGCCTCTGTCACCCAAGTGGGAACGGCGAAAATGGGGGATTTGATCGCTGAGAGAATAAAACGGTAAGGAAAGATTTCAGAAATATTTATGGAAAGGGCGAGGGAGGCCATCGTCTCCCCTGCCACAGAAAGCGAGGGATACAAATATGCAGTTGACAGGAGCGCAGATTGTGATTGAATGCCTGAAAGAGCAGGGCGTGGATACGGTCTTTGGATATCCTGGAGGCGCTATTTTAAATGTATATGACGAATTGTATAAGCACAGGGATGAGATCCGCCATGTGCTGACCTCCCATGAGCAGGGAGCAAGCCATGCGGCGGATGGGTACGCCCGTTCCACGGGCAAGGTGGGCGTCTGCTTCGCCACATCGGGGCCGGGGGCGACCAACCTGGTGACGGGGATTGCCACCGCCTATATGGATTCTGTCCCCATGGTGGCCATCACTTGCAATGTGGGGGTGTCCTTGCTGGGCAAGGACAGTTTCCAGGAGATTGACATTGCAGGCATCACCACCCCCATCACGAAGCATAATTTCATCGTGAAGGACGTTGCGAAGCTGGCGGAGACCATCCGGCGGGCGTTTCGGATTGCCAGCAAGGGCAGGCCGGGGCCGGTGCTGGTGGATATCCCCAAGGATGTGACGGCCAACTTGGCAGAGTTTGCGCCTATAAAGGTGGTAAGGGAAGACCGGGACACGGAGCATATCACAGAGCAGGCGTTGGGGCGGGCCGTCCAGATGATACAGGCGTCCAAGAAGCCCTATATTTTCGTGGGCGGCGGGGCGGTCATTTCGGAAGCCAGCCAGGAGCTGCTGGAGTTTGCAGAGAAAATACAGTCCCCGGTGGCGGATTCTTTGATGGGGAAGGGCGCCTTCGATGGCCACCACAGGCTGTACACGGGGATGCTGGGGATGCACGGCACCAAGACTTCCAACTATGGGGTCAGCGAATGCGACCTGCTGATTGGGATTGGCGTCCGGTTCAGCGACCGGGTGACAGGCAATGCCAAGAAGTTTGCAGAGCATGCCAAAATCCTGCAGTTTGACGTGGATCCGGCTGAAATCAATAAGAATGTGCTGACAGACGCCCATATCATTGGGGATATCCGGGAAATCCTGGCGCGCCTGAACGGGCGCCTGGAGCAGCAGGACCATGCCCCCTGGATTGAGAAGGTGATGGGGTACAAGGAGCAGTATCCATTGACTTATCGGCAGGAAGGCTTAAGCGGCCCCTTCCTGGTGGAGGAGATTTACCGCCAGACCAAGGGAGACGCCATTATTGTGACAGAAGTGGGCCAGCACCAAATGTGGGCAGCCCAATTTTATAAATACAGCAAGCCCCGCACCTTGATTACCTCAGGGGGGCTTGGTACCATGGGATATGGCTTGGGCGCAGCCATCGGCGCGCAGATGGCCAATCCTGACAGGCGGGTAGTGAACATCGCCGGGGACGGCTGTTTCCGCATGAACATGAATGAGATGGCCACAGCCGCGCGACAGAAGCTCCCCTTGATTGAAGTGGTGGTCAACAACCATGTCTTAGGGATGGTGCGCCAATGGCAGACCTTGTTTTATGACCGTCATTATTCCGCCACCGTGCTTAATGACAGCGTGGATTTCGTGAAGCTGGCTGAGGCCATGGGAGCGCAGGGGATGCGTGCCGATGCTAAGGAGGAGTTTGCCGCAGCTTTTGCAAAGGCCTTAGAAAGCGATGGGCCGGTGCTGATTGACTGCATCATCGAAAGCGATGACAAGGTGTGGCCGATGGTAGCCCCAGGGGCCGCCATCCATGAGGTGTTCAGCGAAGAAGACTTGAATCGTCAATAACAACAATCATCATATAAGGAGGAAAAACCACATGAACAGAGTTTACAACTTTTCTGCAGGCCCTGCAGTCCTGCCAGAAGAAGTGCTGCGCGAAGCAGCCGAGGAAATGATGGATTACAAGGGCAGCGGGATGTCTGTGATGGAAATGAGCCACCGCTCTAAGGTGTTCGGCACCATTATCCAGGAAGCGGAAGCTGACTTAAGGGAGCTGATGCAGATTCCGGACAATTACAAGGTGCTGTTTTTGCAGGGCGGCGCTTCCCAGCAATTTGCCATGATTCCCATGAATTTGATGAAGCATAAGAAGGCTGCTTACATCGTGACTGGGCAATGGGCCAAGAAGGCTTACCAGGAGGCGCAGCTCTATGGGGAAGCGGTAAAGGTGGCCTCCTCTGAGGATGAGACTTTCTCTTACATTCCGGACTGCTCTGATTTGGACATTCCGGAGGATGCAGACTATGTCTATATTTGCGAGAACAATACCATTTATGGGACAAAATACAAGACACTGCCCAATACCAAGGGGCATACCCTGGTGGCGGACGTTTCTTCCTGTTTCCTGTCGGAGCCGGTGGACGTTTCCAAATACGGCATTATTTACGGCGGCGTTCAGAAGAACATCGGGCCTGCGGGTGTGGTAATCGTGATTATCCGGGAAGATTTGATTACGGAAGACACATTGCCAGGCACGCCCACCATGCTGAAGTACAAGACCCATTCAGATGCGGATTCCCTGTACAACACCCCGCCTGCATACGGCATTTACATCTGCGGCAAAGTTTTCAAATGGCTCAAGAACATGGGCGGCTTAGAGGCCATGAAGCAGCGGAATGAGGAAAAAGCAAAGATTTTATATGATTTCCTGGATCAGAGCAAGCTGTTCAAGGGCACGGTGCGCACAGAGGACCGTTCCCTGATGAACGTGCCCTTTGTCACGGGAGACAAGGATTTAGACGAGAAATTCGTCAAGGAGGCCACAGCGGCAGGCCTTGTGAACTTAAAGGGCCACAGAACCGTGGGGGGCATGAGAGCCAGCATTTACAACGCCATGCCCAAGGAAGGCGTTGAGAAGCTTGTAGCGTTTATGAAAAAGTTTGAGGAGGAGAATTGACATGTACCAATATCATTGCTTAAACCCGATTGCCAACGTAGGCCTAAAGCTGTTTGGTGGGAATTACGAGAAGACGGAGGAACTGAAGGATGCCCAGGCAGTGCTGGTAAGGAGCGCCGCCATGCATGAGATGGAGCTGCCGGAAGGGCTTTGCGCCGTGGCCAGGGCAGGGGCAGGCGTGAACAATATCCCGTTGGAGAAATGCGCAGAGCAGGGGATTGTGGTATTCAATACCCCCGGCGCCAATGCCAACGGCGTGAAGGAGCTGGTGTTTGCCGGGATGCTGCTGGCCTCCCGGGATATTGTCGGCGGGATTCAGTGGGTATTGGAAAATAAGGAGAATGAAAATGTGGGCAAAGACGCCGAGAAGGCCAAAAAGGCCTTTGCAGGCAATGAAATCTCTGGCAAGAAGCTGGGCGTGATTGGCCTTGGAGCCATTGGCGTGAAGGTGGCCAACGATGCCGTGAACTTGGGCATGGAAGTCTATGGCTACGATCCCTATATTTCCGTGCAGGCAGCTTGGAGCCTTTCCCGGAGCGTGAAGCACATCAATAATGTGGAGGACATTTACCGGGAGTGCGATTTCATCACCATCCATGTGCCCTTAATGGACAGCACCAGGCATATGCTGGGCCAGGAGGCTTTTGCCCAGATGAAGGAGGGCGTAGTCATCCTGAACTTCGCCAGGGCGCCCCTGGTGGACGAAGAGGCTGTCCTTGCGGCCATCAAGGAGGGGAAGGTGAAAAAATACGTGTCTGACTTCCCCACCGGCACCACGGCAGGCCAGGAGGGCTGCATCGTCATCCCGCATTTGGGAGCCTCCACAGCGGAGTCGGAGGACAACTGCGCTGTCATGGCGGTGGAAGAGGTGAAGGACTACTTAGAGAATGGGAATATCCGCAACTCTGTGAATTTCCCTAACTGCGATATGGGCGTCTGCTCCTGCGCAGGCCGCGTGGCTGTCCTGCATAAGAACCAGAAGGGGATTATCGGCAAGTATACAGCCATCCTGGGGGACAACAACATCAATATTTCCGATATGACCAATAAGAGCAGGGGGGAATACGCCTATTCCCTGTTAGACCTGGATTCTCCAATGACGGAAGAGGCCATAGAGCAGCTTAGGGAGAGCAAGGGCGTGCTGCGGGTAAGGGTCATTCAATAAACGGCGGCAAAGCAGCAGGCTGCTGCATTTAGCGTTATGTATGCTAATGCAGCAGCCTGTTTTTGTGAAGAATCCATCGGGGCGCCTGGCCTGCCTATGGCGGAATCCCTAAAAAATGGCAGGGGATGGATGGTATTTGTTATTGTAGTGGTTGTAATGCAAGATGATGGTGTTCAGGTAGGAATGCTCGTCCATCATCTGGTTGTAGGTGTGGAGGATAGACTTGCTGGAGGCCTGGGTATTGGCGATAATCTGCTCGAAATCCCGTTCCAGGGTCATGAGCATGGAATCATCCATTTTGCAGTTGTAGTACTTGCCCTTCAGGTAGGTGATGAGCTGCGGGTAATTTTTTAAGGACACCTCCAGGTCATAGGTCAGGCTGTCGCTCATCACATAGGAGAGAGCCACGGCTTCCGCCACCGGAGCCAGCGCGGAATCCGCCGCCGTGCTGCTGTACCAGCATTTAATCAGCGCAAAGGCCTCTTCAATAATCTGGAAGGACTGCTGCTCGTCTGCGTCCGCTAAGATGTCTTTGGCCACGTCCAGGGTGGGGCTTTTATATAGCTCCATCAAGTATTGGTTGTAATCATCCGTGGCAGTCAAGTGGGACGGCACGGTGATTTTGCCAATGTTGTGCAGAAGCATGGCCACCTGCACGGTCTTGCAGTCTGCGGGGGACAGGTGCAGGGTATCCGCAATGTTTTCGCTTAAATAAAGCGCATGGCTGGTATGCAGCGCGGCGTATTCATTCCGGAAATTTACGGAAAAAATAAATGTCATAAGATAGTTATGTATTTGTGCCCTGGAAAGGGAAAAATGGCGGCGGGAGTAATCTGCAATCTCTTTCCTGTATTCTGTGGACTGGATATGATCCAGTATATGGTATTTGGCGTTGGCGTCCAAAAACCAGTCCACCATGAAAGGCGTGAATATGCTTTCGTCATAATTCTGGAAAAAGCTTTCCAGGCTTTCCGTCTTGTTCAGGATGCAGGCAACGTCAATGCGGTCTGCAAGGTAAATCAGCTTTGCGATGTCCCGGTGGTAATTGTTGATAGGGACTGGGTAATATTGCGCATTGCATTGGTGGTGGTACAAAATGACGTCAGCATACTCCGGCAGCGGGGAAAATGTCCTGAACAGAAGGTAGCCGGAAACGGAATGCTCCATGGAATCGTTCAGGTCAAAGGTCAACATGGAATCAACTTCTTCTTTTTTGTATGCCCCAATGTCATGGAAGAGGCCCAGCATGAAGATGTCTTCTTTTTCCTGCTGGGTGTAGTAGTTGGTGTCCCGCAGCATATTCATCAGGATGTATGCAACGCGTCCCCCATGCCCAATCAGATGAGGGTTCAGGTGTTGGAAAGAATAGCAGATAACATCTACAATACTATTTAATTGCGCTCCGTTCATGTTCAATTACCTCCATGCATTCTAATCATACTGTTGCAGCAAGCAATACGTTGCAGTGTCACGGTAAATATATTATACTATGATTATAGTTAATTTGGAACCAAGTGTCAATAATGCACCGCATTTTAAACAAAGGAGAATGGTATGTTTTTCATGATATTGGAAAAATTACCCCTTCGTTGGGGGCTTTTGGAGGATATCGCCAGTGGCGCGCCCCAGTTGGGAGAGCTGGAGGACGTGGCGAAGCCTGGTGTGCTGAAGCAGTACTTGGAGGATTTGATGCCATATTTAAAGAGCTTTGTGCTGCGGGTGGTGATTGCCGTCATGATTTACCTCGTGGGCAGGAGGCTGATAAAATGGCTGCGCAAAGTGCTGCACAAGGCCATGGTGCGGTCTAGCATGGATAAGGGCATCCGGCAGTTTATGGATTCCTTCGTGAAGATCATGCTGAATTTCGTGCTGCTGATTGCCGTGGTGGGGCAGCTGGGGATGGAGACCTCCTCGGTGGTGGCCGTCTTAAGCTCCGCAGGCCTGACATTGGGCCTTGCGCTCCAGGGCAGCCTTTCCAATTTTGCAGGAGGGGTTTTGATTTTGCTGTTTAAGCCCTTCAAAGTTGGGGATTATATTATTGAGGACACCCACAAGAATGAGGGCACTGTGAAGGAGATTATGATTTTCTACACCAAACTGGCCACGGTGGACAATCGGGTCGTGGTCGTGCCCAATGGGACACTGGCCAATTCCAGCCTGACCAATGTGACCCAGCAGGAGAAGCGCCGTGTGGAT
>CAOKUK010000146.1 GCA_948472595.1 uncultured Eubacterium sp. | reverse complement strand
ACACCAAGAAAAAAATAAAGATTAAGAAATAAGCGCCCCAAGAGCCAGGAGCCGCCAGGGAGAGCCTCCCTGGCAGCCTCTTGGCAGACCTTGAATCGGAGAGAAAGGGAAAGATTATGAAGGGAAAAACTGTTGTAAAGCGGATGCTGTCATTGGCGCTTAGCGCAAGCTTGATAGCGACCATGCTGCCGGCACAGCCGATGCAAGCTGCACAAGGAAAGTCGGCAATGCCAGAGCGGTTGGCATATTTTAGCTTTGAGGAAGAGGCGCAGGCTGGGGAAGACGGAAAGGCCTGGATGGACGGCGAAAAGGCGAAAGGGGAAGTGCTGGGAACGGCAGGCAACCTTTCGATTTCCACGGCGGATAAGCATAGCGGCGCCGGCGCCTTGGAGTTAAAGGGCTCAGCATGGCTGCAGGTCGTGGGCAAAGAGAATGCAGGGGATAACCTGCTGGCAGGGAAGAAGGATTTGACCATTTCCTATTGGAGCAAATCGACCGGCGAGCCTGGTTGGGGATGGTCGGCTTCCAAAGATAATCAGAAGAACAATAATAATGAAAATTATATTGGCATATTAGATAAACCGAATTCTGTGACGGTGGAGCGGTATAAAGGAAATAGGAGTAAGCCCTCCATAAGCACTTCAGACGTGAAAAAAGACGAGTGGAGGCTTGTCACAGTGGTGCTGGGACAAGAAGAGACTGTGCTGTATGTCAATGGGGAGAGGAAGAACAGCCAGTTAGACCCATGGCCTTTGACAGATATATTGACAGAGACAAGCAGGCTGATGATAGGCCGGGCAAATTGGGGGGATAACGGCGAGTATTTCCAGGGGCTTATCGATGACTTTGCCGTGTATGACGGCGCTTTGACAGCAATCCAGGTAAAGGATATTTTGTATCTGGGGAAGACGGAAGAAGATATTTTTGATGAAATCGAGCTGGCTCCGGGAGAAGACTTGCATATCGTAGAAGGAAAGAGCAAGCAGCTTGCCATAAAAGATATTGAGAATTTTGCCAATGTCTCCTATAGCTCTGATGATACGGCCATAGCGATTGTGGACGAGGCAACGGGCTTGGTGACAGGCGTGTCAGCCGGCGAGACAGCCATTACGGCGAAGGCAACGCTGAATGGCAAGACGAAAGAGGTAAAGACCAAGGTGAAGGTGGGGGAACTGTCTGCTTTTGAGACATCATATCCTTTTGACGGATCTTTGGGGGAAGGCGTGTTGGCTCTGAAAGGGAATTATTCGAATTTTGCAGCCTATGATTCCTCAGCCATTACCTATGAGGACGGTCGGAAAGCGGGGGAGAACTTATCGGATCGGGCTGTTAAGACCGGAGAGTTCGGCATAAGGCTGCCTCAGAAGAACCTGGGCTCGGATTATACCGTGTCTGTTTGGGTAAATTCCCTTGGCAACAATGTGAACAACAATTCCCCTGTGCTGTCCCTTGGGAAAGGCGTAGGGAAAACAGACAATTGGCCAGCCATAGAGGAGAGCTGGATTGCAATCGCAGGCACCGGCTCAAAGGACGCCGATAAAAATGTCTTGAAGGTATGGGCAAATTCCCACATTGCCGGCGATTACAGCAACACGGGCGGCGCAAAGAATATCATGGACAATTTTGACATGCCCAAGAATGCCTGGAATATGCTTACCGTATCCCAGTCAGGGAATCGTGTGAGCGTTTACTTGAATGGGAAATTAATCGGGAGCGCCAAGGCAACGGCAGCTTTGAGGCAGAATAATGCGGATGACAGGTACATTCATCTTGGATTAAATTATTGGGACGATGAGTTTGTAGGCCTGGTGGACGAGGCAAAGGTATATACCGTTGCCTTGGACGCCCGGGAGGTCTTAGTGGAGTATTTGAAGTCTGCCACCAAGGAAGAGCGGCGGGCATATTTGGGGATCCCAAGTGAGGAGGCGCTTTCCTTTGTAAAAGGGGACTTGACCCTCCCCACGGAGGCGGACGGCGTTTCATTGTCTTGGAAGAGCAGCGCCCCAGACGTTATTTCAGAGGATGGGAAGCTGGTGGCGGAAGTGATGGACGGCAGCCAGGCAACATTGACGGCTACAGTCTCTAGCCAGGGCGAAAAGGTGCTTGAGGAATCCTTCCCGGCTACGCTTGCAGTGGAAATCATCAAGAAATATGTGGATAAAAACAATGCGGAACTGAAAACAGAGGCTGTAGAGGAACTGCAAAAATCAGGGAGCGCCTATGCTTATGTTCCAGAGGATAATCCGGAGGAGAGCGTCCTGATAAAAGACGGAAAAGCATACGTCAGAAATGAAGAGGAATCCATCCTTTCCATTTCAAGCGTTGGGAAAGACGCAAGGATCATCACCGTGCGGTATGACGAGGCTGAGATTGTCAGCGTAGCGTCCCCCGAAGAAACATATTATGCGGTAGAAGGCAATGCGCCGGTGCTGCCTAAGACGCTGAAAGGTGCGACTTCGGCTAATACAACGGTAGACGTGCCGGTAGAATGGGCAGTTGGGAAATTGGAGGCAGGCGAGAACACCGTAATGGGAACGGCGGCAGGAAAGGCAGTCTCCGCAAAGGTGTACATTTATCCTTGCGATGAAGCGGTGAAGGGCACGAATGACGCAGGCGAGACAGAGGCTGCGCATCGGGTGCATAAGCTTTCCAATACATACAAGGGCGTTGTCGTGGCGGAATATGAGATTGAAACGACGGGCACAGTGGGCGATGGCGCAGTTATTTATGCAGATTCCACTCCGGAACAGGATGGCATATGGAATGCTGGCGGCGCAATGCTGCAATTTAAAAATTCCGTAGGGTATTTTGTGACCCGTTTGGGGCAAGGGGATGGGGGTCCAGCCCTGGATTACCCAGCGTCTGCAGATGCAGAAGGCGTATTGAAATACGATGCAAGCAAGATTTATAGGGTCCGCGTGGAGATGGACAGCAATGCTGCGCCTGGAAAATACCAGGTATTTATCACTGACCCGGATGGCAAGGTGTATCAAATTACGCAGCCGGGCGGCAATGGCTTCCGCAAGTATAACGAAGGCCTGATTCAGTCCTATTATGTAGGGCGCGATGGATTCAAAATCAAGAACCACAAAATCAGCTGGGTGTCCGGCTATGCCACCAAGAAGCTGGAATACTACATTGGCGGCAGCACAGAGCCCAAAGTCATCGAGGATGTGACAAAGGTATTGCCTGGCAAGCTAAGCTATGCAGATCAGGTAAAGGACATTTATGAAGAGGGCGGCAAGATTTATGTGCTGAACTCAGACAAGACGAAATGGCTGGATGGCAAGGATACGCCAGCGGCAGGCGAAAATGCTGTGTATCAGGTGTATTATGACGAGGCGACAATCAATGACCAGGAAATCGCAGTCACCACCCGCCCAGGGGTTGCCCCAGAGCTTCCGGATAAGGTAGAGGCGACCTTTAGCAATGGCTTGAAGCAGGAAGTGGCTGTCACATGGGAGACAGATGGGATTACAGAAGACCAGTATGATGCGGCTGGAAAGACATTCTCTGTCATGGGCGCATTTGCAAACGATCCCAATGCAAAGCTGTCTGCAAAGGTGACCGTTGTGAGCAAAGAAAGCTACCTGATTGCCAAATATGAGTTTGATGGCGACAATTTCTTGAATGACAGCACGGCGAATGGGAAGAATGGGACGGCGCAAGGCACAGTGACCCAGGTGGCGGGAATGAAAGGGAGCGCAGCCTACTTAAACCGCGGGGCAAAAGGCCAGTCTTCCATCAAGCTTCCGGATAACCTCTTGGCCGGCAAAGATGGGAAGATACAGGATAAATTGACCGTGTCCATGTTCATGAGGCCGGAGGTGGATGGCAATGCCTTCGCCATGACGCTTCATGGGTCTGACACCGTTAATTACATAGGCCTGATCAATAAGCCCACAGAGTTTTCCATCACATACAGAAAGAGCGGGAAGACAGATGAGCAAGCCAAAGGCGCTGCCGGCACGGAGCGCGGGAAATGGGTTCATGTGGCATTTGTGGCAGACGGGGCAAATCTGAAGCTTTACCAGGATGGAAAGCTGGTGTCTTCTGTCCCCAATACCATAAAAGCGTCTGACCTGGCAGCCCAGAACAACTACATCGGGTATTCCATGTGGGAGGATTCCGATGACAAAGGCGCCTTTGATGAATTTGAGGTATATGGCGCAGCGCTGACCGATGCGGAGATTCGGGCAATCAGCGACGCAGGCTACCGGCAGCAGGTGGAGGCCGTAAAGGGAACCATCCGAGCTGCATTGGCAGAAGCCAATCAGACAGAGGGCGGAGCCGCCTTCGATACAGAGAATATCGTAGGGGACATCAAGCTCCCGACCAGCCTGGCCTCCTCTTTGGAAGGATTGGATATCCAAGTGAGTTGGGCTTCCAGCCAGGAATCCGTAGTGAAGGCCAACGGTGGGGTGACAAGGCCGAACCAGGATACGAAGGTGACCTTGACCCCGACCGTTACCGCAGGCTCGTATTCCGCAGCTTTAGAAGGGATTCAGGTTACCGTAAAAGAGAGCGAGAGCGTGAATTATAAGCGCATAGAAGAATTGCTCTCGGATGCGAAAGCGGCTTATGAGGGCAAGCAAGCAAGGCAGATTTACACAGAGGAATCTTTAGGGTTATTCCAGGGGGAGATTGCCCATGCGGAAAGCGAGATGAATGCAGTCAAAGAAGCAGAAGCAGGCAGTACGGCCACTCCCGCCCAGAATAAGGCTCGCATCAAAGCGGCAGCCGACCGCTTGGAGGAATCCCTTGCCAAGTTTAAGGCAGAAGAGACGTTGGAATTGAAGAGCCTTGCCGATTTGAATCAGAGTGCATTGGCCGCTTCTTACCCGCTGGCTAAAGACGCCGCAGACGCAGCCGGGAAAGCAGAAGCCGGTGTGGCGGCGGAAAAAGTGACGTTCAGCAAAAAGGGCTATGGCGGCGCATCCTTCGTGGGAGAAGAGAGCCGCAAGAGCGTGATTAACCTTCCCACGGCGCTGTTCCAAAAGAAAGACCAGCTGACGGTTTCCTTCTGGGCCAAGGATGACGGCCCGAATACAGACAATGGCCGGAATCAGGCCGTATTTGGGATTGGCGCCAACCAAGACAAATACGTGTTGGTCAATACCAACCGGGAAAACAGGCTGAGGGCCGTTATCACGACGCAAAGCTACCGAGATGAGCAAAGTTATGTGGAAAGCAATGATTTGCAGGTGGCATTCCCGAAGGGCACATGGGCGCACCTGACGCTGGTATTTGACGGCACGCAATTTTCCGTATATCGGAATGGGGAGCTTCTGGGCTCTCGGGATACCGGCATTCGGATTTCCGACCTCGGGGACCTGACGGTTGCCTGCATTGGCAATTCCGTATGGGGCAATCAGGACAAAGACTATATTGGCTCTGTGAAGGATTTCCGCATATTTGACGCCTCCTTGGCAGAGGAGCAGGTGAAGGCTGTCTACAGCGACAGAAGGAATCTTGAGGCAGAGGAGGCAGCGGCAGAATTAGTGGAAGCCATTGAGGCTAAGGCAGAAGGTGATGCTTACGTCTGGAACCTGGAGCAAGGCGCATTTACTGTGCCGATTACAGGCAATCAGGGCGAGACGATTGCCTGGAGTTCCTCCGACAACGGCGTGATTAATTTTGCAGATAAGACAGCGTCGGCGGGAAAAGCCACGGTGACGGCCTCTATCCGCTTAAATGGGGTGGAGAAGGAAATCGTATTCCGCTGCACCGTTGTTGGGAAGGACGCAAAGGAAGAGCTGAACCGTCTGGTGGATGAGATTCAAAAACAGGCAGAGTCCGGCAATTATGTAAAGCATGGCATGGATATCGTGCTTGCGCGCGCAAAAGAGCTGCAGGCATCGCTTTCGGAGACGGCAGGGGAGGCAGAGGTGAGATTGGCCATTGCCGAGCTGAACGGGCTTCTAGAGCAGAATCGGATTAGCATTGTGGGCCTAAAAGCCGCAATAGAAGCAGCAGAGGCGATTGTGCCGAGCCTGTCCGGATATCTGGAAGATGGACAGGAAGAATTCAAGTCTGCCCTGGAAAGCGCCAAGGCGGATTTGGCCAAAGCGCAGGGCGGTACAGAAGTGAGCAAGAAAGAAATCGCAGACGCTGAGGCTCGCCTGAAAGAGGCACAGGAAGCCTTGGTGCTGAAAGAGGACAGGGGCGCATTGGACGCCTTGGTGAAGCAGGCCAAGGAAGAGCGGCAGGATGATTATACAGCTGCAAGCTGGAAAGTATTTCAAGATGTCTTAAAGAACGCAGAAGATGTGCTCAAAGACCCCAAAAGCTCCAAGCTGGCGCTGACAGCCGCAGAGCAGGCGTTAAAAGGCGCAATGGACGGGCTGGTGCGAAAAGCCAACGCCCAGGAATTGGCGGACCTGAAAGCAGATATCGCCAGCGCAGAGCAACTGCAGGCAGGGTCAGGCAATTATACCAGCAGCAGCTGGAATGATTTTGAGGCAGCTTTGGAGAATGCAAAGAAAGCATCCCAAGGCGATGTGAAGGAAGAAGTGTTGGCAGCGAAAGCATCCTTGCAGGACGCTAAGAGCCGCCTGGTGGATATCTCAGATCTGAAGGCTGCTATAGAGGAAGCGGGCAGCGCAGACCAGGAAGCTTATACGTCCGCTACATGGGCGCCATTCCAGGAAGCATGGGTGAAGGCGAATATCACCATTGCAGAGGGCCATGCAGCAAAAGAGGACGTGGAAGC
>CAOKUK010000145.1 GCA_948472595.1 uncultured Eubacterium sp. | reverse complement strand
ATTGCCGCAGCGGGACGTCCGTGCTCCAGAGCGTCGTCTCCCTTTTCACCTGCCCCGATACAACAAACATGGGAATGGAATCCACCCAGCCCCCCAGCACGCCCGTCAGGGCATTGGTCCCTCCAGGCCCGCTGGTCACGCAGCAGAGAGCCGGCTTTCCGGAAAGCCTGGCATAGCCTTCCGCAGCCATTGCGCTGGCCTGCTCGTGATGGTTGTAGATACAGGTCATCCCTTCCTTATGGCCAAAGGCCTCGTTCAAATGCATGGCGCCGCCGCCTGTCACCGTGAAACAGTCCGTTATGCCATTTTGGACAAAAAAATCCGCCATATAATGGCTCAATTTCTTTTTCATAAAGTAACTCTCCCATACGTCATCTCATCCCACGCCGCCTTCCCCCTTCCGATAAGCGGCCAATAAGCTCTTGATGTACCCCTCCTCATAAAGCAGCTTCCTCTCCCCTTCCAGCTTCCCCAACACATAATCCGCCTCCCGTATGGAAAGCGCCTGCTTTTTCAATAAATAGGAAACATAATCCGGATGGCATTCGTGGTAAGCCGCCATAAAATAAGAAAGGTCATAGCCCCAAGGCGGCTTTCGGTAAAAAGGAACTATATTCTTCTCAACCGCCTCCAAAAGGCAGCCAATTCCATACTGTTTCCCATAGACGGCATTCAAATGCATCGCCAACAGCTCAATCGGAACATTCCCTGCCGCCTTGCCCATTCCAAACAGCGTGGCGTCCACCACCAGCCGCCGATTGGCGGCAGCGCCTTGGCGCAGAAATTCCATGCAGTTGGCATAGCCCAACTGCAGATTGTTGTGGCCATGGTAGCCAATCCCAATCTCCGGCCTTAAGCGCCGATCCAAGCACGCAAAATAATGCATCAGCCTCTCCCAATGCATCAGCCCATACGTGTCCACCATAGACACCACATAAGGGTTCGCCTCATTGGCCAGTTCCGCCAGGTCCGCAATTTCCCAATCCTCATAGCTGGTGACGGACACCAATTGGGCAAACACCAAATACCCAAGCCCCCGCAGTTCTTGGCAGAAAGCCATGGCCTCCCTGCGAAGATGCTTCTTAAAAATAACCCTAATGCCGTCTAAAAAAGATTCCCCCGCAGGCTTGATATGCTCCAGGCCGCAAGCGCCGTAATCAATCATCCCCACAATCAATGCGCCCTTTTTCTCAATCCCGCCGTAAATCCTGCCAACGCAATCCGTGCCTGGCATAATGCTCCTGTTGCAATCAAAGGCCCTTCTTTCGTCCAAAAAACCGATTTCTATTATCTCTATGCCTGCATCCGCTGCCTGTTGGCATATGCCCATCAGATTTCCATAGCCAAAATTCCAATCATTAATGTATCCTCCATCCCTCAGGGTACAATCTAAGAGCTGTATATTGCCCGCCATATTGTTCTCCTGACCTTCCTTTTCCTGTATTCCAAATAAAAGCTTTCCATTTATCTTATGCGGCCTCCAATCAGCGGCCATCCTCAAGTATTTTTCCTTACCCCTCATTATAACAGAAATTTGTCGTCTTGTGGGAAAAAATAATAATTACTATAAAAAATCCGCCGCCCCCATGTTCCGATGCACGGTCGGAAAACTTTTCCCCAAAGTATGGCAGAAATGCGCAAAATATATTATAATAACAGACAGCAGCAACAAATCAATAATCAAAGGAGTGTTTATTTATGAGATATCGTGTATTAGGGGACACAATGCCCGCTGTGGAAGTCGTATTCGATGCGCCTGGAGAGACCATGTACACCCAGTCCGGCGGGATGGCCTGGATGTCCGAAGGGATTTCCATGAGCTCCAACATGAAAGGCGGATTTGGCAAGAGCCTTGGCCGGATGTTTTCCGGGGAGTCCTTTTTCATGGCCACTTATCAGGCAGAGCGCCCAGGCGCAATGATTGCCTTCGCTTCCACCGTGGCCGGGGAAGTGCTGCCTGTCAATATCGGAGCCCTTGACGGCATAGGGGCGTCCGGCGGCTTGATTTGCCAGAAAGGCGCTTTCCTCTGCGCAGAGGAGAGCGTGACCTTAAGCGTTGCCCTGACCAAGAAGCTGTCCGCCGGATTGTTTGGCGGAGAGGGATTTATCCTTCAGGACATTTCCGGCAAAGGCATGGTGTTCCTGGAAATAGACGGGAACAAGGTGGAAAAGGATTTGGCTCCGGGCGAGGTGATTAAGGTGGACACCGGGAATGTGGTCGCCTTTGAAAAGTCCGTGAAATACGAGATTGAGACCGTAAAAGGATTGAAGAATATTTTCTTCGGCGGGGAAGGCCTGTTTTTGACCAAACTCACAGGGCCTGGCAGGGTCATTTTGCAGACCCAGAACTTCAATGAATTTGCCGGCCGGATTATCCGATTGATTCCGGGCAAATGAGAAAAAATCCCATTTTTTCGGATTTTCCGCCAACGGCGGGCTGCCAAGGACACAGGCTCAAACATCACGCACTGACTGGAGGTGCTATTTGTGGATAGTTATGCGACCCTCAATGAAATACTGGTAAAGCTTTTTAATGACATTATGCAGATAGAAGAGAAAGCAATTATTACAGAAGAATTTAAGGACATTTCTAATAACGACATGCATATAATAGAAGCAATCGGCAAAAGCGGCTCAAAAAGCATGTCCACAGTGGCCAAAGCCCTGTCCGTCACCGTTGGCACCTTGACCATCGCCATCAACAGCCTGGTGAAAAAGGGATATGTGAACCGCGCCCGAAGCGAGGAAGACCGCCGGGTCGTCCTGATTTCCCTGTCCCGAAAGGGGAGAAAAGCCTTCAGCCACCATGAGCAGTTCCATGATAAAATGATACAGGCGACGTTAGAAGGAATGGATGAGGCGCAGACGGAGGTGTTGATTCACGCCCTGCAGAATCTGAAAAAATTTTTTATGGACTATGGAAAGGGAGAATGAGATTACGGATTGATTCTTCTTTGAGAAAATGCTACTATGGTACCATGAACATCTATCAAACACAGGAGGTATTTAACTATGGATTATGCACAGGAATATCAGCAAAAGCTTGTCTCTGCAGACGAGGCAGTGAAAGTCGTCAAATCCGGGGACTGGGTAGACTATGGATGGTGCTGCGGCACGCCGGACGTTTTGGACAAGGCTCTGGCAAAGCGCACCGACGAGCTTAAGGACGTCAACCTAAGGGGCGGCATCCTCTTAAAGCCATTGGCCGTATTCCAGAGGGAGGACGCCGGGGAGCATTTCACCTGGAACTCCTGGCACATGTCCGGGATTGAGCGCAAATTGATCAGCCGAGGCTGCTCCTTCTATGCGCCCATCCGCTACTCGGAACTCCCCCGCTACTACCGGGAGTCAGAGCATCCGGACGATGTGGCCATGTTCCAGGTCTCCCCTATGGATTCCCACGGTTTCTTTAATTTCGGCCCCAACGCTTCCCATTTAACAGCAGTCTGCGAGACCTCCAAGAAAATCATCGTAGAGGTAAACGAAAACATGCCCCGCTGCTTAGGCGGCTTTGAAAATGGCGTGCATATTTCTGACGTAGACTTTATCGTGGAAGGGGAGAACCCGCCTATCGGCGAATTAGGGGCAGGCGGCCCGGCCACGGATGTGGACAAGGCCGTAGCTCAATTAATCGTGGAAGAAATCCCCAACGGCGCATGCCTGCAGCTTGGAATTGGCGGCATGCCCAATGCAGTGGGCTCCCTGATTGCCGAATCCGATTTGAAGGACTTGGGCGTGCATACGGAAATGTACGTGGACGCTTTCGTGGACATTGCCAAGGCCGGCAAGATTAACGGATCCAAAAAATCCATCGACCGCTTCCGCCAAGCCTATGCCTTTGGCGCAGGGACGAAAAAGCTTTACGACTATATAGACGACAACCCCGAACTCTTAAGCGCTCCGGTAAGCTATACCAATGACATCCGCTCCATCTCTGCATTGGATAACTTTATGTCCATCAACAACGCCGTGGACATCGACCTCTTTGGCCAGGTCAGCTCCGAATCCTCCGGCATCAAGCAAATCAGCGGCGCCGGCGGGCAGCTGGACTTTGTGCTGGGCGCTTACCTCTCCAACGGCGGCAAGAGCTTTATCTGCTGCTCCTCCACCTTCAAGACCAGGGACGGGGAAGTGAAATCCAGA
This sequence comes from uncultured Eubacterium sp., assembly GCA_948472595.1. GTDB lineage: Bacteria > Bacillota > Clostridia > Lachnospirales > Lachnospiraceae > Petralouisia. The sequence goes on along the minus strand of CAOKUK010000145.1, from coordinate 2,630 downwards.
ATTTTGCCGACCCTGCACCCAGGCTCCATCGTCACAGACACCCGGGCGAACATCCACTACCTCGTGACCGAGTACGGCAAGGTAAACCTGAAAGGCCTTTCCGCCTGGGAGAAATGCGAGAAGATTATTTCCGTGGCGCACCCGGATTTCAGGGACGAGCTGATTCAGGAAGCTGAGAAAATGCATATCTGGAGGCGCAGCAATAAATGAGACGCATAATCTGCCGGAGGATACGATGAAACCTATAGGATTGTACCAAAAACACCGGGAAGTGATCAGTTATTTATTTTTCGGGGCAGCGACCACCCTGGTAAATTGGGTGATTTATGCCCTTACCATCCGCCTCTGGCCCGGGAGGCTCACCCTCTGCAACGCCCTGGCCTGGCTGGGAGCCGTAGCCTTTGCCTATGTGGCGAATAAGCTAATCGTATTCCAAAGCCATGAATCCGGTCTGCGGGCAATCTTAAAAGAACTGGCCTTGTTCTTCGGCACCCGAGGGCTGACCGGGCTGGTGGAAATCTTCCTGCCTGTGCTCCTATACCGGATTGGGATGGATCAAGAAATTCTGGGAATTGAAGGCTTCCTGTCCAAGGTCGTGGTGAGTGCGATTATCATTGTATCCAATTTCTTTCTGAGCAAATTTTTGGTGTTTAAGAAACAGGCGCCGTAAGGCAAGGCATTGCGGCATAATTCCTATAATATAGAAGGCTGGCACGAGAAATGCCTCGTGCCAGCCCTTTGCTTTTCATAAACGCCAATTCATTGCCGCATCCTTATTTTGTATAGAAGCGGTAAACCGTCTTCGTAGTGAACACTTTCCCAGCCTCCACAATAGGAGATGGGAAATTAGGCTGATTGACAGCATCCGGATAGAACTGAGACTCCAGGCAGAACCCGCAGCGCTTGCAATAGGTTGCGCCATTTTTCCCGATGGGGTCTTCGATAAAGTTCCCAGCATAAAACTGCACGGCGCAGCAATCCGTGGAAGCCTCCATGGCAATCCCCGTCTCTTCACAGTAAGCATTCGCCATCACTTTCATCTCCCCAGCTTTGTCGCTGAGCACATAATTGTGGTCATAGCCGCCCGTGAACTTCAACTGCTCAAAATCCGCCTCAATGTCCTGCCCGATGGGCTTCATCTCCCGGAAATCCATAGGAGTGCCTGCCACAGGCGCAATTTCCCCTGTAGGGATGGATTTGGAATCCCTTACCGGATTGTAGCTTTCCGCAAGAATCTGGAGCCTCTGCCCCTCCACCGAGCCGCTTTCCTGCCCGCCCAAGTTGAAATAGGAGTGGTTGGTAAAATTCATGATTGTTGTCTTATCAGCCTCGCCGCGGTAGCTGATTTCCACCGCATTATCGTCTGTCAGGGTATATGTAACCTCCACCTTCAAGTTGCCCGGAAAGCCCTGCTCCTCCTCCGTGCTTAAATGGAAAAAGGTAATGCTGTTGTCTGTATGCCCCTTCACCTCCCACATCACGCAGTCAAAGCCATTCGGGCCGCTGTGGAGGTTGTTCTCATTCTCATTTGCCTGAATCTTGCACACTTTGCCGTCAATCACCATCTCGCTGTTGTCTATGCGGTTCCCATTCCTGCCGATGGTGGCGCCGAAATAGTAGGTGTGCTTCCCATACTCTCCGGCATCGTCATAGCCCAATACCACGTCCTTCAGATTGCCCCCTTTGTCCGGAACCAATAGGGATACCAAGGTTGCGCCATAATCCGTCACCTTAATCGCTGCATGGTTCTTGTTCTCAAGCACGTACAAAGACGCCTTTTCCCCCTTCTGCGTCGTGCCGAATGATAATGTCTCCATAAATACCTCCTGCCTTTCTCTCAATTAAATTTGTGCGCCATAGAAAATTATCGGGGCAGACCCACGTCTGCTGCCAGCCCGCATTTTTCAGATGCGCTTAAAGGAACTGCCCAGAAATAACTTGTGATATTGCTTATCTTTTTCTCCGAGAGCGCTGCTCAAAAATCTATTACACAGCCCGCTATGCGCCTGATTTTCGAGCAGCGCTCTCGAAGAAAAATCCTGCGCACGATTCACAAGTTATTTCCGGACAGTTCCTAAGCTTATTTTATACTTATATGGAAGGAAAAACAAGTTTTTCCTTGCAGAAATTTCGGAATCATTGTACAATGTGGCCATGCGGCCGAATACCGGCGCAGCCTGCATGGCGATAGAAAGGATGGACAACTATGGCAAATATGAATCCCACACAAATTTTCCAGATTCTGGGGGCGTGGCAGAAATTTACGCAGAATCACCCAAAATTCCCCCAATTTATCAAAGCAGTGGCCGCCGAAGGCGTAAGGGAAGGAACCGTTATGGAGCTTACAGTCACCACACCTGAAGGGAAGGAATACTGCACAAACCTGAAAATCCGGCAGGAAGACTTAGAATTGCTGGCAAGCCTTCGGGAGATGATGCCTTAAATGGCAGGATACATCAAGAAATACAGGGGAATAAAAGGCCGCCATGGCATGCTGCGGCGCAATGCATCAACGCCATAAAAGGCGCTCTCCCCTCAAAAAAACAAGAGCCTGGAAAATCCAGGCTCTCTATTTTGAAGAGCGATAGACGGGGCTCGAACCCGCGGTCTCGACCTTGGCAAGGTCGCGC
>CAOKUK010000144.1 GCA_948472595.1 uncultured Eubacterium sp. | reverse complement strand
GACAATAAGAAAGGAAAGCGGTGCCATTCATATGGAAAAGATAATATTTGCAACAGGGAATCAGGATAAAATGCGGGAAATCCGTGAAATCATGTCAGATGTGACAGCGGAAATCTTGTCCATGAAGGAAGCTGGAATTGAGGCGGACATTGTGGAGGACGGGGCAACCTTTGAAGAGAATGCGTTGATTAAAGCGTCTGCCGTGGCAAAGAAGGTGCAAGGGAAAGGGGTTGCAGTGCTGGCAGATGACTCTGGATTGGAGGTGGATGCGCTGAATCGGGAGCCGGGGATTTACTCCGCGCGGTATTTGGGGGAGGATACCCCTTATGAGGAAAAGAACCAGGCTATTTTAAAGCGTCTGGAGGGCGTGCCCAAGGAAGGGCGGACGGCTCGTTTCGTATGTGCCATTGCGGCTGTGTTTCCAGACGGGGCAAGCTGCGTGGTTCGGGAAACCATAGAGGGCTACATTGGATGGGAGCCTGCTGGGGAGAATGGGTTTGGCTATGACCCAATTTTCTATGTGGATGAATATGGATGCTCCACGGCGCAGCTTTTGCCAGAGGTGAAGAACAGCCTGAGCCACCGGGGAAAAGCCTTGCGCTCCATGAGAGAGAAACTGATGCAAAAAGGGGACGTTTATGAGAATACTGATTGTAAGTGACACCCATAGGGTACATAAGAACTTGGAGGAGCTCCTAAAGCAGGTTGGCTGCATTGACCTGATGGTCCATCTGGGGGATGCGGAAGGGTGCGAGGATTACATTTCTGAGCTGGCCGGGTGCCCATTGGAGATTGTTTTGGGGAACAATGACTTTTTCTCCAACTTGGAGCGGGAGAAAGAAATACAGATTGGGAAGTATAAAGTGCTGCTTACCCATGGCCATTACTACTATGTGGCGATGGGCGTGGATTTTTTGATTAAAGAGGCGGCCAGCAGGGGCATGGATATCGTCATGTTTGGGCATACGCACCGCCCCCTGTTAGAGCGCGGCAGGGGCATCGTCGCCCTGAACCCCGGAAGCATTTCCTATCCCAGGCAGGAAGGGCGCAAGCCTTCCTATGCTTTGATGGAAATTGACGGGGCGGGCGAGGCGCATTTTTCCATCCATTATATGGAATAAAAATTTTGTAAATTTATAAATTTTCTGGAAAAAAATAGTTGACTTCCACGAAAATTCTGCTATAATTAATAGCAGTGCAAAAAAATATGACCCAAACAGTTGAAGGTGCACAATACGCAACTGGAGGGAGGTTAGGGTGAGACTATGTCAAATGTGATCGTAAAAGAGAACGAGACTTTGGACAGCGCCTTACGCAGGTTCAAGCGAAGCTGCGCAAAGGCCGGGATTCAGCAGGAGATTCGTAAAAGAGAGCATTACGAAAAGCCAAGCGTAAGACGTAAGAAAAAGTCCGAAGCAGCTAGGAAGCGTAAATATAATTAATGTGCCGTGAGAAGGAACCCCCCATTTGAGCAATCAAAAGCGGGGGGTTCTTTTTTATTTTGTCGATTGCGAGGTATGGTATGAGAAGAAGATCCTATGAGATTGATATGTGCAGCGGGCCGCTGTTTTCCAAAATCCTTTTGTTCTCCATCCCCCTGATGGCGTCCAGCATCTTGCAGCTTTTGTTCAACGCTGCAGATATGGTGGTCGTGGGGCGCTTTGCCGGGAGCGGCGCCTTAGCGGCAGTGGGCGCCAACGCCGCTTTGATCAACCTGCTGACGAACCTGTTCATTGGCTTTTCCGTAGGGGCGAATGTGCTGGTGGCGAAATTTTATGGGGCCAGGCGGGAGGAGGATATGGGCAAGGCCGTGCACAGCGCAATTGCCTTGAGCCTGGCCTGCGGCGTCATCCTGATGGCGTTCGGGATGCTGGCGGCGCCCCAGCTTTTGGTGGTTATGGGCACGCCGAGGGATGTCCTGAGCCAGGCCACCCTTTACATCCGCATTTACTTTGCCGGCATGCCGGTGATTTTGCTTTATAATTTCGGCAGCTCCATTTTAAGGGCCGTGGGGGATACCCAACGCCCTTTGTATTACCTTTTGGCCGCAGGCGTAATCAATATCCTGCTGAATTTGGCCTTTGTGGTGGGCTTCCATATGGACGTGGCGGGAGTGGCCTTGGCCACAGTGATTTCCCAGGCAGTGTCTGCGGGGCTGATTTTTCGGTGCATGATGCATATGGAGGGCGGCTGCAGGGTGGAGCCTAAGAAGCTGCGCTTAGAGAAGGGCATTGTGCTGCAGATTGTGCGGATTGGCATTCCGGCAGGGCTGCAGGGAACGGTATTTTCCTTATCCAATGTCCTGATACAGTCTTCCGTCAATTCCTTTGGCTCCGTGGCCATGGCTGGGAATACGGCAGCCTCTAATATTGAGGGCTTCATCTATATGGCCATGAATGCTTACCACCAGACGGCGCTGAGCTTTTCCAGCCAGAACTTGGGGGCGGGAAAGTACAGGCGAATCCAGAAGGCATTGGCGGAGTGCTTGGCGATGGTGGCAGGGGTGGGCCTTGTGATGGGATGGGCGGCCTATCTGTTTGGGCCGCAGCTTTTGGGGGTGTATTCTTCCAATCCCAAGGTGGTTCAGGTGGGGCTTTTGCGCCTGTCTGTCATTTGCACCACTTACTGCCTCTGCGGCATCATGGACGTGCTGGTAGGCGGCCTTCGGGGCTTGGGCTATGCCGTCATGCCCATGGTGGTGTCTTTGTTGGGAGCCTGCGGTTTCCGCATTTTGTGGATTTTCACGATTTTCCGGCATCACCATAGCCTGCTGTCTCTTTATGTTTCCTATCCGGTATCCTGGACATTGACGGCAGCGGTGCATTTGGCGTGCTATGGGGCAGTGATGAAAAAAGCCAGAAAAAAACAGTCACTATAAAAATAAGGTCAATAGTTGATTTGCCTATAATTTATCTGGCAGCACTATCCGATATAGCAGGAAATGGGAGTATTAGGGACAGTAGAATGGAGGCGGGTTTTAGGATTAGAATTATTAGGTATTGAAAAATATGACGAAAGAAGTTATAATAATGAAATAAGGAATTTAATTTTGACATACGAAAGAATAGGAGAAGACGCATGAAAAGAAAGAATGTAGAAGACACAAATGACGAGTCAGTCCTTCTTTTTGAAACCCGGGGCTGGCCAAAGAGGATGGTATGCATCTTCATATTTTTCGGGCTGCTTGTGGGCACCTCGATGCTTTCCCAAATATGGGAAATCTGCCATGCTCCAAGGGGCATATATTGGGAGGATGATACGTACCCTTATGATGTGCCCATAAGCCCAGAGCGAAAGGCTCTGCGGGAGTCTCAGAGAAATGCGCCCAGGTGGCAGTTCAGAGACGTTATGGGCATTGTTTTTATGCTGGTAATTGAAATCACCAATATCATATTCGGTTTGGATGGGCGCAAAATCTATTTTAGAATTTATGACGACCATATTGAGGGGTGCGCAGGGATGAGCTTTATGTCCAATGAGGTGGAGATGCCGATTGAAGAGATTGGCCTTTTGGGGTCGAATAAGATGGAGATGCTGCCATATCTGATTATCTATTCCAATTATGGGCATAGGTTTGAATTCATCATGGGCGGCAGAAAGCTGAAGAAGGCGGAGCGCCTCTTGCGGAGGATGGTGACGCAGGTGAGGGAGCAAGCCGATTAGGCGGATAGGATAAGGGCAGCGGCTGCTGGCGATTGCTGGCAGCCGCTGCCCTTCCTATGGCATCATGCCCTCCCAGACGACTGTTCCGCAAGCCTTAAAAGGGAGGCCAGCGGCACAATCAGCGCCCCGCAGAAAAAGTTGCTGATTCCATGGATGCAGTCCCAGGGGAGGCCTGCCAGAATCCAGGCGGCCATTCCCTTGAAATCCAGGCCGAACAAGATTGCCTGTGCCGGGGCGTACAGCGTCCCGAACAGAAAGCCATGGGCTGCGCAGACCGTCATATACACGATGGGCTGCGCTTTTTTTGGCATGTCCTGTGGAAGGAGCATCGTGGCTCCCCACAGGACTGCCCATACATAGAGGTATGGGATCCACCAGCTGGCAAAGCCGCAGAAGATGCCGTTCAGGAATACGTATACATAAATGGGGTACAGCGCTTTTTTCCGGTAAGTTATGGTGAAGGCGATGGTGAAGGCTCCCAGCAGGTGGATGTTCGGCGCAACCTCCATGAGGAATTTTGTCACGTACATCACGGCTCCCAGCATGCCGAAAATGGCTGTCTCCCGGACAGTCAGCTTCATTGCTTCTCAGCTTTGAAGGCGTAGGTGTCCCCGGCTGTGACGTCCGTGGAGTCCACGCCAGTCTGCGCATACTCGCCGTTGACATAGAATGCCCAATAGGCTCCGTCTTCATCAAAGTCCAAGGTGGCGCCGTTTACAGTCTTGACATACAGGCCGTAGCCGCTTTCTTCCCCTTCAATCAGCCCTACGTCCTGCAATGCTTCCCCCACGGTTTTTTTGTCCGTGTGGATTTCAAATTCCTCTTCTTTGCCTTCTAAATCTACGGCCTGGAAGGTGAATTCCGTGCTGCCTGTCCCAAGCACATGCTCATCCTCCTGGGCCTTCCCCTCTGTTGCAGCGCCAGAAGGCGCGCTGCTGCCATTACAGCCGGCTGTACACAGCGCCATGGCCACAGCCAGCGCAATACAAAGGATGAATGGCGATGCTTTTCTTCCAAAATACAAGTTCTTCTTCATGTCCTTTCGCTCCTTTCCTTTTCCTTCCCCCAAAGGCCGGCGCCCGCGGCGGCATCGCCCCGGCGAAGTAATGTTTCGCTGCTGGAGTGATGAAGGGGATTGTCCCTGCCTGGATATTCCGGCTTGGCATCTTGCTGCCTTAACGGCCAGACGCCGCATTTTCTGCTTGCGGTATCGGGCTGCAAGGGTCAATTAATCGGCCTTCTCAGGGGGATCCCCCAATGGCGTTTCCCAAAGCTGTGGCCTTTGGTCAGATTAATCCTCTAAAACGATGCCTTACGGCGACGGGCTCGCACAGGATTCTCACCTGCTTCCCCAGGCAAGCCACTTTCTATCATAATTGTTCGCGCGCCATCCGTCAATAGGATTTTTGGAATATCCCCTTTCCTGGCTGCATATAAATGAAAGCAGATGGGGAAAAGGGGTGGAAAAGGGAGGGACAACTTATGGAGGAGATTATCCAGGCATTTCCGGGCGCATTCCGGCCGTTCTGCCGGGCTCTGTTTGAAAGCGGCGCAGAGCCGGAGGAAATCCGGCTGCGGGTGGGACAGCCTGTCATGGCTTTGGGGAAAGGCGGGGAATATTTCTGGAGCCCTGCCAAGGGGCTGTTCCAGGGAAGGGCAGGGGGCTATGTCTGGAAGGATGCAGATATGAAAGATACCCTGGCGCGCATGAGCCAGTATTCCATGTATGCTTTGGAAGAAGAGATTCGGGGCGGCTTCTTTACCATTCGGGGCGGCCATCGGATAGGCGTGGCTGGCAAGGCCGTCTGTGAGAAAGGCCGGGTCGCGACAATCCGCAATGTCTGCGGCTTGAACGTCCGCATAGCCAGGCAGAAAAAAGGCTGTGCCAGCCAGGCTGTCCCATGGCTTGTGTCTGGGGGAAGCATTTACAATACATTGATTCTATCCCCGCCGGGCGTAGGGAAGACTACCATGCTTCGGGACTGCATCCGCCTGCTGTCGGAGGGGGCATGCGGGCTTTGCGGGCAGAAGGTGGGGCTGGTGGACGAGCGCAGCGAGGTGGCCGCCTGCTATTTGGGCGTCCCGCAGAATGACTTAGGCTGCCGCACGGACGTGCTGGACGCTTGCCCCAAGGCGGAGGGGATGCGGCTTCTTCTGCGCAGCATGTCGCCCCAAATCCTTGCCGTGGATGAGCTGGGGAGCCGGGAAGACTGCCAGGCTGTGGAGGAGGCGCTCCACTGCGGCTGCAAGATTTTGGGCACCATGCACCTGGGAGAGATTGGGGAGCTTCGGGAGAAGGCCTATCTGTCCCAGTGGATGGAGCGGGGGTTTTTTGGGCGCTTTGTGTTCCTGCGCTTAGGGGCGGGAGGAAAGCGGGAATTTTCCGTATATGATGGGGGGCTTGGGAAATTATGCTGAAGTTGGCGGGAAGCCTTTTGGTATTTACGGCGTCCCTTTTTTATGGGTGGAAGGTCAAGGCGGAATATGCGGAGCATGTGGAGCAGCTTGTGGGGATGAAGGAAATGTTCCTGATGATGTGGGGGGAGATTTCTTACGCCAGGACCCCTTTGAAGGAAGCGTTCCTGCAGATTGCGGCGCAGGGGAAGGAGCCCTTTGCCTCATTCCTGCGCAAGGCGGCGCAGGGGATTGAGGGGGAAGAGGAGAGCATGGGGCGCTTTTGGGGGCGCCTGGTGGACCAGGAGGCGGGGCGCTTTTTGTTTACGGCGGAGGAGAGGGGGCTTTTGAAGCGGGCAGGGGAAAATTTTGGCTACCTGGATGGACAGATGCAGCTTAAGAACCTGGAATTGTATATTGGACAGGCAGAGACCCTAATCCAAAGGGCGCAGGGGGAATTGAAGGACAGGCAGAGGCTGTCCGGGACGCTGAGCCTGATGTGCGGCTTGTTTGTGATTATCCTTCTGGCATAGAAAAGGCGGAGGTACTATGAGTATAAGTTTGATTTTTAAGATTGCGGCGGTGGGGATTCTGGTCACGGTGCTGAGCCAGGTTTTGAAACATAGCGGGAGGGAGGAGCATGCATTTCTTACCAGCCTGGCAGGGCTTCTGATTGTGCTTTTTTGGATTGTGCCTTATATTTATGAGCTGTTTGAGACTATGAGGAAGTTATTTGCGTTGTGAAA
>CAOKUK010000143.1 GCA_948472595.1 uncultured Eubacterium sp. | reverse complement strand
CTGGTACAAATCCTCATAGGGCTGTCCCAGGTCAATGGTCAGGTAATGGGGGAGGGAAGTCGCCCCGCTGCCCCATTTGCAGTGCCAGATGGTGCCGCTGTCCCCGTCAATGGCCTTTTCCGCCTCATTTCCGGACTGCTGGGAATCTGCCTGGATGGCCTTCCCTTTCAAGCTAATCTCTTCTGTCACCACCTTGACCTCCACCAGATTGCCAATGGCGGATTGGATGGCGTTCGCAGCTTGCTGGATTTGGGCATCCGCAGCATTTTCCCCAAGGGCTTTCCCCTTGCCATAGGCTTCTGCGACGCCCTTCCAGGATTCTGCCGTATAGGCTGCCTCTGCGAGGTTTTCCACCTCTGCCAAAGCTGCGTCTAAGGATTTCCAACGTTTTCAAGCGTCCATAGACTGCGCAAGCTCATTTTCCAGCTCCGTAACCTGTGGCGCCTCCGTGCCAAAGGCAAGGTTTTTCGCCGCCTCTAAGGAGCGCTGGAATGCCTGCCACCGTTCCTGGCCAAAATCATACTCTGTCGCCGCCATGCCGTCTCCTGCGCGGATGGCGCGGTTCAGCCCAATCCTGGCCTGGCTGTTTAATTTTCCAAAATCATCCACTTTCCAGCTGTCGTTCCAAGCCAGCGTCAGCGCTTTCTCCTCGGAATCAATCTGGATAGGCAGCCACTGATACCTGGAATCCTTCAGGTTGTTCTTGTTCCACCTGTCCCCCATATAAATGAAACATCCCTCTTTGCCCTGTACCGGCAGCACAAAGGTACTTTGCCCATGGAAGGAGATGTTAGCGTCCGTCCCAATGCAGGGGTTCTTCAAGCCATCCATCTGGAAGGGGCCGTTGCCGCCGCCTTGGGACATGCCTGTGCGGATATCGTCCGTCACAGAATAACCCATCACGTTCGGATCCCAGCCAGTGCAGCCAGAGGAAATGACGTAATAACTGCCGTCATGCTTAAAGATTGCCGGAGCCTCCCTTGCATAGACCCCTTTGCTCCCATCCTTATCCACGTAATTTCGGCTGTATGCCCCGGTAAGGCCTGTATAATCCTCATTCAGCTCCGCTATGTACAAAGTCCAATTGTCCTCAGAGGAATACAAAAGATATGCCTTCCCATCGTCATCCTGGAACAATGTCATGTCCCGGCTTTCTTTCCCCAAAGGATTGATGGCGTCTACCAGCTGGAAGGGGCCTGTGGGGGAATCGCTGACAGCAATCCCTGTCTGCGCCAAGGAATAATTCCCCACTCCCTCCCCATCCTTGTGGAACCACATCACATAGTTGTCATTCTTGCTGTTGTAAAGAACCTTCGGGCGCTCCAATACGCTGTCCCAATTCAGCTTCTGGTAAAGCGCCTTCTTCTCCTCCGCCGTCTTGCCCCCATAAAGGGCGTTAAGCTCCTCAATATAAGAAGCAGTATTGTATTTCTCCAAAGTATCATAAGGAGAAACAGCTTTTCCTGCCTCTTTGGCAGCCTGGTATTCTGCGGAGGATTCTGGAAGGTACATAGGCGTATCCGCTGTCACCTCCCCGCCTGCCAAAAATGCCGGATGGTTGAACACGGGAAGGGCTACCCCCTCATTCTTCCAATTATACAAGTCTGTGGAGGAATAGCAGGAAACGCCGATGGCAATCACGCCGCCGTTCTTGATGTTATCCTCTCCCTTATGCTCCCCATACCAATAGTATTTCTGAGTCTTTGCGTCCCAGAGCACGCCGCCCCCATGGGCCTGTATCATGGAACCCCTATCGTCCAGCCACTGGCCGTTTGGCGCAAAGCTGTCATAAGATGCAGCGGGCGACCCCTGCTGAAGGCGCTTCACCTCCTCCAGCAGGGAATAAGCCATAAGCTGCAGGTCTTCCGCAACGGCATATTCGTTCTGCTCAAAAGCTTCTGCCCAGCTTACCAGCCCCCTCAGGCCTTCCGCTTCCGCATTCCCATTCCCTTCCTCTTCCAAGTACTTTTTTGCTTTTGCTATGGCGTCCTTTAGGCCGTCCCTGTCCCTTGCCAAATCCACGTCTCCGCCGATTGATAAGGCAATCTCTGCCGCCGACGCATACTGGTCATACTCTACATTGTTATTCCCCTTGGTGCGTGTGGCTGTCAGCCTCACATATTTCGCCGTAACCGACGCAAAGGTGGCGCTTTTTTCTTCCTTGTCTTCTGCCCAATCGCCTACTGCCACTTTTTGGAAGCTGCCATCCTGCTGGTCCGTGCCGCTTACCCAAACCTCATAGCTTAAGATATCCCCGTTCCACTGAGGATTCGTCCCCTTTACGTCCTGCCTTGGCAAGTAACGGAGCTGCGTCAGGCCTTCGCAAGGCTCCTCCAACTCCAAGGTGATGGAAAGGGGGACAGTGGGATGCCCCTCCGCCCAGGAGGAATGCCATTTCGTGCCTGGGTCGCCGTCAATGGCTTTGTCTGCGCCTTCCCCATTGCTCTCACTGTCCGCTGACGCCCGCATCCGGCTCTTATCAATGTCTGTCCGCACTTGACGGACAGTTCCCTGCGCTTCGCTGCTTTGCCCCTGTGCGGCCTGTGCAGAAGCCACCAGACATGGCTGCAGGCTTGAAAGCGCCATTGCGCCGCACAAAAATGCAGACACCATGGCATGGCTTCTCTTTTTTCCTTTTTCTTTCCTTCTTTCTCGCATTGCTTTCCCTCCATTATTCTTTGATTTTGGGTAAATGAAATAAGGCCACTGCATCGGGATATGCCATCCCTTTATACTGACCTTATTTTACGAAACTACAGGAAATAAATGTTGCTATTTTCGGTAAAAAAATATGCAATTTCAATCATTCTTGCCATCCCCGCAAAGCCCTGGTGCGGAAGCTTACAAATCCTTTGTCCGCCCCCTTTAATTTCCACTGTTTGGGGGTATCCCCCACAATTTTCTTAAAATTCCGCTCTAACGTAGACACGGAGGAGAAGCCTACCCTCCAGGCAAGGGCGTTCATGGGAATGTCACCTTTGCACAAGATATCGCACGCTTTTTGAATCCGCACCATATTGACATATTCCAAAGGGGCGACGTTCATGCACTTCACAAACAGACGGCGGAAATAAGGCTCGCTGATATTGCAGGCCTCTGCCAGCTTGCGGATTTTAATTTCCTCGTTGTAATGGCGATCGATATAATACAAGGCTGGGCGTATTTTCTCCACATGCAGCGCATTGCCGCCCTGCCCTAAGGATATGTTCTCATTCAGGCGTATCAGCTCCTGCAGCAGCACATACAAATAGCCGTTCACTGCTTCCCGGTTCCTGGATTTCTTCTCCCGGTTCTCATCCAGGATGGCCTTCACCAAACCCGACAGCCTGGGGCAGTCCTTGGATTCCACCAAAAACGGGATGTGAATCAAAGACTGCAGCAGCTTATCTTTTGCATAGGCGTCTTCTTCGCAGCATTTTTCCACAAACCCCAAAATATCCACATAAAGGAATTCCCAATAACAGATGCTGCCTGGGGCGCTCTGCACCCCATGGGGGAAATTGGCAGGAATCAGGGAAATGCTGCCTTTTCGGTACTTGGGGGCTTTCTCTCCCAAATAGACATTTCCTTTTCCATAATGGCAATAGCCTATCTCAAAAAAATTGTGGAAATGCTGTTCCCCTGTCTGGTAATTCGTAATCCATTTGTCTCCCAGGAGGGCCAAATCATACCTTCCGACGGGCATCTCATAATAACGGAATTCTTCTATTTTATCCTGTTTTCCTGTATTCCCTGTATTGCCTTCCATCTTTTCCCTCTTTTCTTTTAGATTGCTTGAAAGCGGCGCACTTGTAATGCTATCCTTCCTCAGGCCTCTGCCTGCTTTATTTCCTGATTTATCACAAATTTCCCCATTATTATAACAGAAAAAACCCGCTGCGTCACCCCTGTAACTTCTCTTCTGGAAATCATCCTTTCCGTGCGGTTCTTAGGATTTTTTAAGACAGCGTAAAAGGGGGACGCAGGGCGCCCACACCGGGCTTTTGTCCCCAGGAAGCATAGCATTTGCAATTTCCTTCCTTAAAACAACGGAAAGCTGCCGCACAGGGCAGGGGATTCCCGCTCCTATGCTGCAGCTTCTGCGTATTTTCATAGTATGCCAAAAAGAGAGATTGGCTTTTATTTCACTTTTACGGATTTTACATTACTCCATTTCCCATACAGCCGCTCTTTCCCAACTGTCTTATAGGCTCGGATTCGGATGTAATAGGTGGTTTTGGATTTCAAGCTTTTTAATGTGGCTGATTTTAAAGCCTTCTTCAAATCCTTCTGCCTTGAGGGCTTGAAGTTCTTCTTTGTGCTGTAGGCAATCTGATAACCGGAAATCTTCTGCTTTGAGGACAGCTTCTTCCAAGTAACGGCAGCCTGCTTCTTCTGTTTGCTTTTGACGGAAGACAGGCTTGCTTTGGAGGGCTTCACATTGATTGTAACCTTAAAGGGCGCTGCCTGGTACGTCTTAGAGGACAGCTTCACTGTGATGACAGTCCTGCCGGTAGATTTAAGGCTGACTTTCCCGGCGGAGCTTACCTTTGCCACCTCTGGCTTGCTGGAAACATAAGTCAGTTTCCCATCTGCAGTCCCGGCGCAGGTTAGGCTTAGCTGGAAGGCCTTGTCGCCGTATGCCGTATTGTATTTCGCTTTCCCCTTGATGGACACTTGCTTTTTCGGCGGATTGACAGGCGGGTCTTCCTTCTTTTCCGCCAAGCTGTCGATGGCTTTTTGGATGGCTTCCGTCAAGGCTGCGGCCTGCTCCTCGCTTTCGATTTCCCCTTCCCGGATGGCGCTGTCAGCCGCATCCACGGCTTTTTGCAAGACGTCCCAGCTCTCTGGCGTAAAATTATCTTGCTTCAAGGCCAAGGCCTTTGAAATAGCCTCCTCCAATCCCTTGGTGGACACGGCTCCCTGCAAATGGAACAACTGCAGCTCCCAGATAGAAATCTCCTTTGTGGCGCGGAAGGCAATCTTCACTTTGTCCGTGGTCACCGGCTCAAAGGAGGCCGCATATTTTGCATGGCTGCTGCGGGTGGTGTCGTATGACACAAATGCCTGGCTTCCCTCCTGGCTCTCGTCAAAGGAGTATGCCAGCTCGTACTTGCCATCCTTATTATAATACAGGTCAAAGGCCTGGATCCTGCGTTTCTCGTTGTCCACGGGCTCGGCATATTCATCAATATAAGTGGTGTTCAGGGCGGTTTCTTTGCCAAGCTCTATTTCTGCCTCATAGACGCTGCTGTCTCCCTGGACTGCCCAGCGGGTGCCGCTGTCCCCATCCACTGCCTTGGATGCGTCCATGCCTGTCCAAATGGGAAGGGAGGAATGGATTTCTTTGCCCTTCGCCAGGTTGGTCCCTGCCAGGTACAAGTACCTGCCGGAGACGGTCTCGCCCACCTTCGCTTTGGAATCCTTGATAAACAAGGCTGCCTTAAAGGTGGTCTCCCCTGCGGGAAGCGCATATTTCCCAGACAGAACCGGGGAATCCTTGGTGGGCTCTGTGCCGTCCAGCGTAAAATGGGGCTCCAGGCAGCTGCTCTTGCTGTAGCGGACTTCCAAGTAGGATTTTGCCGTATAGATTCCCTCGGGCAGCAGCAAGGAAAGGCTGCTGTCATAGGCTGCGTCAAATTCCTTCCGGGCATCCTCCAATGCGGACAGAGCCTGCCGGATAGCGCCTGCATCTGCCGCTGCGTCTGCCCATACCTGACGGGCCGCCTCGATGGCTGTGCCGTAGGCCGCCTGGGCGGAGGCCACATAATTTGCGTCTGCCTCTTTGTGGCTGCCAAGCTTATCCTCTGCCTCCTTGATGGATGCCTGCAGGGCATCCTTGGTGGCCTCATCCCCATAAAGGGCAACCTCCGCCACTTCCCCGGCCTTCATGGTCAGGGCGATGCTGTTCCCTGCTTCAATCTGTGCCTGGGCGCCGGACACCTCCGCCTGTTTCCAGGGCAGCTTGGAAGTCAGGGTAATGGTCTGGTCAATATCAGAACGTATCTGCGCCAAAACCTGCCCTTTCTCTGCATCCCAGCTTAATTTCTCCACTTCCGCCCGAGTCCTTGTCATCAGGCCGTCCATGGAGCCGCGGATCCAGTCGGAGCCAAGGGCTGGGCAGAGCTGAATCTTCCCTGTATTGGAGAACAGGACCATCTCATTGATAGTGCCTACCAAGCCCATGGAGGTATCGGTGCAGTAAGTATCGGAACCGCGGTTGCTGTTGTGGTCTGTCATCATGGAACTGTAGAAGACATGGTCGGTAATCAGGGGCTTTAAGGAATTAAGCGCCCCGTCCCCGTTTTCCACGCGGGCATATACCAAAGCGCGGTGCACCCACCCGTGGCCTGTGGTGGCGTCCCCGGTATTGTAACGTTCCCGGTTTACCAAAGACTGGACAGCGCCTGCGCAGATAGCCTCGTCTTCCTTCGTCTCATAAGCCGGCCATGCCACATACAGATGGCTTACATGCCTGTGGTTGTTATTTTCCGTATACTCGTCCATGGCCCATTCCCGAAGCGCGCCTTCCCCGGATGCCGTGTTGTCGTACTTATACTCTGGCAGGAGCGCCAAGAGGTTCTCCCATTTCGCAACGGCCTGTTCATAACCGCTGCGCTTCACTGCCCGCTCCATTGCGATTGCCATATTCAGGCCATCCCTGGCTGCGGAAATATCCATGGTGGCGTTTGCCGTAATGGTGCTGTTATAGCCAATCGGATTGTTTTCCGGCGAATACGTGGGAATCAGCATATATTTTTCCCCATTTTCCAAAGAGGTCTTCCCCTGGGTGTAGCATGCCTTCCCGTCCTTGTCCATATAGTATTCCGGCGTCATCAGCTGTTCCCAGAAATTTGCCTGCTTCGTAAGCAGCGGCAGCAAGATGTCTTGTTCCAAATCCAGATAGCCCTTCGCCAGCATCTGGTCAATCTCCGCGTCCGTCAAATCCTCATA
>CAOKUK010000142.1 GCA_948472595.1 uncultured Eubacterium sp. | reverse complement strand
CTAACTTTGTCAGCCAGCTCATATTTGCCCTGAGAAGAATCATACTTCAACAGGTGAGCCAACATCTTAGGGCTTGTTAAATCGTTGATTGCCACTACTTCGTACCCTTCTGCGCCAAACATCTGCCTAAAAGCCAAACGTCCGATACGTCCAAAACCATTAATTGCTACTCTTACTGACATGATTATTCCTCCTAGTTTTAATATAGATTTGTATTTCTTTGGATATATTACCCAACCTGTCTTTATTTTAACTAATATCCATGAAAAATTCAAGCCCAATTTTAACAAATTATCCAAAAAATGCCTATCTCAGCAATTCCCCACCCACACATGCCTAAGATGCCTGCGCGCAATGTCTGCAAGGCGATAAACGGCCTCCACTTCCGTGGCTTGCCGGTCTGCCATCCGGTACCTGGGGAAGAATCGGGTGACATGCAAGGGCGTCCCCTTCCCGATCTCTGAGGCAATCCACCTGGCCTCTTCCTCCATTTCCTCCTCGGAATCATTCTCTCCTGGCACAATCAGCGTGGTAAGCTCCACATGGCAGCCCAAAGCGGCGCGGGCAATAAAGGCTTTCACCGTTTCTAAATCTCCGCCCAGCTTTTGGTAATACCCCGGATTAAATCCTTTTAAGTCAATATTCATGGCGTCTATATAAGGAAGTATCCTCTCTAAGACCTCCAAGGTGGCCGAGCCGTTTGTGACCAGCACGTTTTCCATCCTATGCTCCTTTACCAGCCTAGCCGTATCCCGCACATACTCCCAACCCACCAAAGGCTCATTGTAGGTATATGACACGCCGATGTTGCCGCCGCACTTATAGGCCAATGCCTTGTCAGCCAGCTCTTCCGGGGAAAGGTAGGATGTCCCTGCCATATCCCCTTTCTGCATGGAAATCCCATGGTTCTGGCAGAAAGGACAGCTTAAATTGCACCCGAAGCTTCCTACGGACAATACCATGCTCCCTGGATGGAACATGCGCAGCGGCTTCTTTTCAATGGGGTCAAAGGCCATGGCCGCAATCCTCCCATAATTAAGGCTGACACTCTTCTCCCCCTGGCGCTTCCTTGCCCCGCAGATCCCTACCTGCCCTTCTTCCAGGCTGCAATGGTGCATGCATACCTGGCACTCCTTCCTCACAGCCCTTCCCTTTCGTGCCGGACGACCTCAAACCTCTCCAGCCGCACTTCTTCCCCATAGCCAATCCCGGCCTTCTGCTTGGCGATGGCTATCTGCTCCTCCACGGTGTCCACGCCTTCCAGGTTGGGGAGCAAAAGGCCCCGGCGGCGGCCTTTGGTGACCACCACCCCATACCGTTTCGCATCCAGCTGGCCTGGAGAATCAATTTCCTCCATGGAACCCAACACATCCACACTGATAGCCAGCTTGTCCAATTCCTTCGCCTGGATTGGCTGGAATCTGGGGTCTTCGGTGGAAGCGCTGATTGCATTCCGAATTATCTCCTCTGCTATGGACGGCTGCACAGCCTGGATTGTCCCAATGCACCCCCGCAGCTGCCCTTCTTCTTTTATGGACACAAATACTCCTGCCCGTTCTCGGTACATTTCCTCCGGGAGCCCCTTGGGCACTTCCAGCTTTTTCCCTGTGCGGACATAGGCTTCCACTGCCTGGCGGGCAAGCTCTATATATGCGTCTTCTTGTTTCCCTCTGTTATCCATGTCTCCTTCTCCTTCCATCTATAATCTGGCAGTTAAAATCTACGGTTTTTGCCATATTAATGTACGGCTGCCTGAAACCATAAACCAGGATTGCTATGCCGGCGTATAGGCGCATATGCCATATCCTACGCCGAAGGGACCCTCATAAGACAGCCTTTCCGGCGTCACCTGCATCTTATCCAAGGCGCCCGACATCATCACAAAGGAACGGTGCCCGCATTCCCCTGCCTTGCTGCAGAAATCCTCCGAAAAATCTAACAGTTCCCCAAAAGCCCCCCTGCCCATCGCATCCATTACCTGCTTGTCGTATTCCGGCCCTTCCTTTTGGTAGCCATAGGGGCCGTCCGCCTTCAGCCTGTGGGACAGATCCCCGCTGGCAATCACTACTGTCCGGCGCCCCAATGCCTCCGCCGTCTCCTGGATGCATCGCCCCAATGCATAGTGCATGGCAAGCGGCAAGCCGGACAGGCCAATCCGTACCAGCCGGTAACCTCTAAAATGTTGGTTCACAAAATACAGAGGGACCATCGTCCCATGGTCCAGCCGCCCGTCCCGCTCCCCTTGGGTTCCAGCCGGCAGGTTACGGGCGTCTGCCCTTAAGCACAGCTCCTTCACAAATGCAGTATCGTAAGGCGCCTCAATCCGCACCGCCGCCGCCCGGAACTGTCCAAAATCCCCCTTGGCGCCGCTGCCCGGCGAAATGTGGAAATAGTCTGCATACATAGTCTGATGCGGGGAAATGACCACAATTGTCTCTGGCGCAAGCGCCCCAATCCTTCTGGCTATTTCTCCATATGCATCGATTGTCTTCTGGATTTTCTTTTCCTCCCCCCTGCCGACCTTTGGCACAATCAGCGGGGGATGCGGAACCATAAACGCCGCCAGCATTCCCATATGTTCCCTCCTATTCGCTTCCTGATTTCCTTGCAGCTGTCTCTCTAAATACTTTAGGAACTGTTAAGAAATTTTTTATTGCTTATCTCTTTTAATTCCATACCATGCCTTCCCTTCTGGCTATACGATTACTCCGGCGGTTAAATATCTGCGCCTCCTTCTCATTTCTATTATACGTTCCCCTTTATTCTGCGTCAATATGCCAAGGCTTAAGGCAAATCCCTTTCTTTCCTTTTTGTGATTGAAAATTTCATTTGAGAAGCATATAATGGAGCAGGATAACTATATTTTTTGCAAATGGAAAGGATAGGATAAGACCATGAAGAATTTTATTGTGCCTTCAAATTACCATTCAGAGCTGGATCTGCACGACACCCAGATTGCCATTAAGACAGTGAAGGATTTCTTCCAGAACCTGTTGGCGGAACGGCTGTGCCTGCACCGGGTATCGGCGCCTCTGTTTGTAGACCCGGCTTCCGGGCTGAACGACAATCTAAACGGGGTGGAGCGCCCTGTGGCTTTCGGCATCAAGGAACAGGGGGACAAGACTGCGGAAATCGTGCATTCCCTGGCAAAGTGGAAACGCTATGCGCTGAAAAAATATGGATTTACCATCGGGGAAGGACTCTATACGGATATGAACGCCATCCGGCGGGATGAGGAAACAGACAATATCCATTCTATTTTTGTAGACCAGTGGGACTGGGAGAAAATCATTTCCAGAGAGGACAGGAATATGGATTTCCTGAAAGAGACGGTACGTTCCGTCTACAAGGTCCTGCGCAAAACAGAAAAATATATGGCCATCCGTTATGATTACATTGAGGAAATCCTGCCCTACAATATTTCTTTTATCACAACCCAGGAATTAGAGGACATGTACCCAGAATGCAGCCCCAAGGAGCGGGAACTTCTGGTTGCCCGGGAAAAGGGCGCTGTATGCATCATGCAGATTGGCGACAAGCTGAAATCCGGGGAGCCACATGACGGCAGGGCGCCGGATTATGACGACTGGGCTTTGAATGCGGATATTGTAGTTTACTATCCTGTCCTGGATATTGCACTGGAGCTTTCTTCCATGGGAATCCGCGTGGATAAGGCGGCGCTCCTGGCACAGCTGGACAAAGCCGGATGCCCCGAACGGGCAGAGCTGCCTTTCCAGAAATCCATCCTGACGGAAGAGCTGCCTTTCACCATCGGAGGCGGGATTGGCCAGTCCAGAATCTGTATGTTCTTCTTGCGGAAAGCGCATATTGGGGAGGTACAGGCTTCCCTTTGGACGGCAGATACCGTGCGGGCAGCAGAAGAGAACGGGATACAATTATTATAAAACCTGCACAGCTTCTGCGATTGCATCATACTCCCCGGCCATAGCCAAAGAATAGCCAAAAGGGGCTGTCAGGTACCAAAATCCCAAGGCAGCCCCTTCCTGCAAAAATGGGATATCACACAACATGCCAAAGAGCCGCCGCTGCCTTTTCCCCTAATAATTCCAATTCATCCAAAAAGATACAGTATTTTTCCGTTTTCCCGGTTCCTGCTTCCCGGCGGACTTCGGACAGCAGGGTCTCATATTCCATCCAACAGACAGAATCCACCTCTTCCTCCTGGAGTTTTAAGCCGTCTATTTCCACTGGCTCTGTATAAAGGTATACCATACTGACTTCTGCATTCCGAAAGGGTTTCCCATGAAATGCGCTCTCTGCATATCCCAGGTGCAGGAAAGCCTCCTTCAGATCCTGCGGCTGTGCCTGGATTCCCAGTTCTTCCTCCAGTTCCCGCAGGGCGGATTCCAGGAACCCGCTCCCTGCAGGCAGATGGCCTGCAGCGGAAATGTCATAACAGCCGGGATAAGAATCTTTGGCTGCACTCCGCTTCTGCAGCAATACCTCAAAGGCCGGGCGGCCTCCCGGGGCTGCTGCGCCATTGCAGGCCGGACGCACCACCCATACATGGGCTGTCCCATGCAGGTCGCCGGATGCATGGACCATGGAACGCTCCCGCACCTTGCCTGCCAGGCTGCCGTCTTCCCGGCGCAGGTCCAGCAGCTCCATCGGTTTCCCATCCAGCACAGCTTCCGTCAGCAAGTCGCCGTCATAGCTGAGTTTCAGAGAGAAGAACGGAGCCCCTTCCATCAAAAGCTTGAAAAATATCTTATCGCCTTCCCAGAGGTTCAGATCCAGCAACCTGCTTTTTTCCACCCATTCCAATTCGCCTTCCTCACATTCCGCCAAATCGCCTTCAAAGCTGTCCGAGGTATACAGGCACATATATTCTGTCTGCCAGCCTTCGGCAAAAAAAGTGACAATCCCACGGAAATCAAAACCTGTCAGCGTCAGCCCCGTCTCTTCTTTCACTTCCCGCAGCAGGCATTCCTCCGGGCTTTCCCCCTGTTCAAAATGGCCGCCAATGCCAATCCATTTATCCTTATTGACATCTTTTTGCTTCTTAACCCGGTGGAGCATCAGGTATTGGCTGTCTTTTTCTATATAACATAGTGTGGTCAATGGTGATTTCTCCATGGAACGCCCTCCTTTTCCCATGCCTCTACTCTTTTGGCATATACGTTTCACTCATAACGCCTTTTAAATCTTCGTATGGCACTTCCACCTCTATAATGCCGCCTGCATGGGCAGTCACCATATAGGGGTTGCAGATAACCACCAGCCCTTTATCATTCAGATAAAACACGTCCTCGCGCAAAATGTCGGAAACATAGTCCTCATAGCCTTCCATCAGGTAATCCTTATAGGGATCGGCCGTTATGGTATCTAAAATATGCTGATCCACAATCCCACCGGCTTTGGCTTTATCGGTAAAAATATCAGCCAATGTCAGCAATTTTCCGGTAGGCACATCAAAGCAATAAGAGGACCTCCAATTATTGGGGTGTGGGCTTCCCAGCCACTCGTAGCTGTCACAGGCTATGCTTAGGATGCTTGCAGAACCATACATCTGCTTATAGGTCGCGCCATAGCCGTAGCCTGTCCAGCTTTCCTTTTCTTCCTCCGAAAGGTCATCGTAGGCGCTTTGGGCTGCTTTTTTGTCTTCCTCAATATAAGCCTGGTTCGAAGTGTGCTGCTGCTCGAACACCATGTTCATTTTCCTGGCAGATTCTTCATTTCCTGCAATGGAAATCACTGGACAGTTCTCCATTACAGAGAGCAGGGGTTGGTCGCTGCCTTCCATTTTGATGTCCTGGGAATAATCCACAAAAGTCACCTCAGGAGCATTTGGGTCTTCCTCTTCAGAATCTTCCGGTTCCTGAGGATTTTGGGAAGGCTCATCCTTAGATTCTGGCTTTTCGGCGATTTCTGGCTCCCCGGCGCTCTCTGCCTTATCCTTGGAGTTTGCGGCGCCTTGGCCCTTTGGCTGTTCTGTTTTATTATCTAATTCATCCTCTCCTGTCTGCCCTGCCGCATCCCCAACAGGCGCAGGCGCCGCACCCTCCTTTTTGGCGCAGGCTGCAAACAGCAGGCAAATCCCCAGCATCCACATCAGCAATCTTTTTTTCATTCCCATTACCCTTTGCCATCCTTTCCTTTGATTTGGTACATATGGTTCAGCGGGCCGTTTCCCTTTCCCAAATCCATCCCATCGGCAATAGCGCCGGCAATGTATGTTTTTGCCCTCCTGGCGCTTTCTTCCATTCCAAAGCCGCAGGCCAGGCCGCAGGCAATGGCGGAGGAGAGGGTGCATCCTGTGCCATGGGTGTTGGGGTTGGGGATATGCTTTCCCGGAATCCATAGAGGGACGCCTTGGGAAAACAGCAAATCGTCCGCAGAAGCAGTGTCATGGCCGCCTTTTAAATAGACGGCACCCTTGTATTGTAACGCAAACTGCCTTGCTGCCGCAACCCTTTCTTCTTTTGTTTTTATGGATAGCTGAAGCAAAAGCTCTGCTTCTGGGAGGTTAGGTGTGTAAATGTCTGCCAAAGGGAGGATGCGGGACTGGAAGTAGGACAGGGCTTTGGGAGACATGAGGGGGGTTCCGCTGGTGGAGAGGATGATGGTGTCTAAGACGACATGTGGGGGGCGGAATTTCTGCAGGGCGGCGCGCACTGCCTCCATTTGGCCAATGTCGGGGAGCATGCCGATTTTTACGGCATTCGGCGGGATGTCGGTAAAGACGCTGGAAAGCTGCTGCTCCAGGAATTCTGGAGGGGTAGGGAGGATGCCGGTAACGCCTTGGGTATTTTGGGCTGTAAGGGCAGTGATGGCGCTTTCAGCGTATAAGGCGTGGGCAGTGATGGTTTTGATGTCTGCTTGGATGCCGGCGCCGCCGCTGGGGTCGCTGCCGGCTATGGTGAGTACTACTTTCAAAATTAGGGGCTCCTTTCTGTGGGGGGGAGGGGGGAAATACAGGACGCAGCCAAGGGCGGGCTATCCCCATCTGCAAACGGGGCAACGCTCCGGCAAACTAATCGCTAAG
>CAOKUK010000141.1 GCA_948472595.1 uncultured Eubacterium sp. | reverse complement strand
TCTTTCAGTACATAGAGTATTTGGGCAATGCCTTTGACAGGGTGCAGTGCCCTTCCATTATCCTACAGATGGCTTTGGATGAGGGAAAGCCTGGGGGCAGCAGGGGATTGAAGGGGACGGTAGTCCAAGACGGCGCCCGGGAGTATTCCATTCAAAGAAAGAGGGAGACAAGGGCAGGAGGCCTGAGCTTTGCCATGACAGATGAAGAGTATGGGGTTGTGGAAAAGATGGACAGTGTCCCGGGAAAGGCCACGCTTGCCGGCCAAGCCAGGTTTGCTTTGGGGATTGTCACCGGGGATAATAAGCGGTTTCTTTCCAAGGAAAAAAGCGAAGGAAAAGAAATGGTCCTGCGGGGGGCGGATCTCTATAAATTTAAGTACCGCCCATCCGATTGCTGCCTTGCGTTCCAGCCGGAATTATTCCAGCAGGCTGCGCCTGCCTTTTGCTACCGGGCAAAGGAAAAGCTGCTCTATCGGTTTGTGTGCAGCCAATTGGTGTTTGCCTATGACGACGCCCAGACGCTGTCTTTGAATAGCTGCAATCTGCTGATTCCGGAAATTGAGGGGCTTGGCATGAAGTACATTTTGGCCGTGCTCAATGCAAGGGCGGCGCAGTTTTATTTTAAAAAGAAGTTCCGCTCCATGAAAGTGCTGCGCTCGCAAATCGAAGAGATACCGATACCGTTTGTGGAAAAGGAGCGGCAGGATAAAATCGTGGGGCTAGTAGACATCATCCTGAAGGCTTCGGATGCGGCTGCCGTGGCGGGTGGATATGAAGCCCTGGAGGAAGAAGTGTCAAAGCTATACGGGCTCTCCGCAGAGGATTGCAGGATAATCCAGAAGTCCATGGAAGGCGAAAAGCTTTACCTTCCTATTTGGTAAAGCCTTTTCCCTTCCGATTCAGGAGTTAGTGATGCAGCCGCTGCCATGCCTGCGTTTGGGAGGCGGCGCTTCCAGAAAAATATCTACGCATCTGCCTTGGCTTCTGAGCGGCTTGTAAAGACTGCCTCTCCCACCACGTCTGCCATGGGTATGATGCAGTCTGTCAGCACCCCCCTGACATTGAATTCCAGCACGCCTAAAGGCTCGTGGTGGATAAGGGAGAAAGAGGCGCCTTCCTGGAACTGCGTTTTCACAGGAAAATCCAACCGCCCCATGATGCGCCCTAGATCCGCAGGGGTCACATTGCCGTCTAGGGCGGTAACCTTAATCTCCACGTCCTTGTTGTCGATTTCTAAAAAGACCTGAATCTTTATCCCTTCTGGGTTTACCAGGTTGGCGGCCAGGGTGCAGATATCCCCCTTTACCCCCCCTGCGAATTTCCAGCCCGTGAGCATCCGCAGCTGTTCCATAATTGCCCCGGCAGTTTTGATAATCTGTTTCATGGCTCTATCCTTTCTGTCTTATTCCATTCCTTGCATCAAATAAGCTTGTTGCTACATTAGTATAGCGTATTATGGGGCAATTGTAAAATGAAAATTAGGGATTTCTGATGGGTTGCGATTCGCGCCTATTTGGGAGGGTGATGGTGAACGTGCTCCCGCCCCCAGCCGTGTCGCAGACGGAAATCTTGCCGCCGTGGGCGCTGCAGATTTCTTTCGCAATGGAAAGGCCCAAGCCAAAGTGTTCCTTCTGGCTGTGCGAAGGGTCCAAACGGTAAAATTTGTCAAAGATTTTCCCTTTCGCATCATCTGGAATCCCAATCCCGGTATCTGCCACCTGTATGCAAGATTTTCCGCACTGGCCAGAAAGCCTCAAGTCCACGCTTTGGCCAGGCGGCGTATAGGAGAGGGCGTTGTCTAACAGGATGACGACAGCCTGCTCGATGCGCTGAGGGTCGCAGAAACAATGGCATTCTCCTTTCCCCTCAATGGAGAGGGTGAGGGAAAGCGGCTTTTGGGCTGCGATGGGCGCATATTTTTCATAAATAGAATGCAGTAATTCCGCAAGGCTGATGCGCTGGAATTGGAAAGGCAGGCTGGCTTGTTCCATTTTTGACAGGCACAAAAGGTCTTGGAGCAGGCGTTCCATCCGCAACATTTCCGTATCCAGCAGGGAGAAGATGCGTTCGGATTTTCCATCGCCCGGGCTGGCTTTTAACAGGGACAGGCCAGTCTTGAATACGGCCAGCGGGGAACGGAGTTCATGGGAGGCAAAGGCGATGAAGCGCTTTTGCTTCTTGTCGTTTTGGATAAGGGGCTGCAGCACCCGGGAAGTAAATGCATAGGAAAAGAGGTACAGCCCAGCTAGGGACGCAAGCCAGATAAAGGCGAACCAGAGCCGCTGGGCGCGCACATGCTGCCAGAAGCTGCTAAGGCTGTACAGGTAAATCACATCCACTTGGTGTTCTCTCTCAAAATAGTTGGCCTCTATCATTAGGAAGCATTCCTTGCCATAGGCATATTCAAAAAATTCCTGTTTCATTTTTGCGGATTCCATCCCTGTGCCAGGGATTTTTTGTATCTTATTAGAAACGGATGCGTCCTGCGGGGTGGGATTCTTATATTCTGCCAGGGATTTTTTCGCATGTTGGATAAGCGGCTTCTGCTCTTTGGGCAGCGCCACTAAAGTAAGGGTAGTAGGGATTTGGTCCAGTTCCAGGGAAAGGGCGTTTTCTGCACTCCCCACGCTGCGCATGTACCATGCGATGCTGATGTTTTTGGAAGCGTACAAATCAGAGGATATCCTGACGGTGTATGGCCTTAATCTGGACGTCTGAGCCCAAAGCGCTCAACTTCTTCCGCAGCAGGTAAATGTAATTGTCCAGGTTCCCATCTTCCATTTCAGCATGGGGTTCCTATACATTTCCGATTATCTGCATCCGCATCAGGTTTTTTTCGGGGTTGCGGAAGAGATAGGCTAGAAGGGCCGCTTCCCTTGGGGGCAGCAGGGGGGAGCGGTCTTTGCAGATTAGTTGGGACTGCTTCTCAAAAAAGCGCAAATCTCCGAATTGGAGCAGGAAGGGCTCTGCGTAATCCGAGGCTCTGCGAATCAGGCTTCGGATGCGCGCAAACAGCTCCCCTAAGTCAAAGGGCTTTACCAGGTAGTCGTCAGCGCCTAAGTCCAAGCCGTTGATTTTGTCGGAGGACTCGCCAAGGGCGGTGATGAGGATGACAGGGGTGGTTATGCCGCTTTGGCACATGCGCCTTAAGACGCTTTCCCCAGAGAGGCCGGGGAGCATGCGGTCCAGCAGGATGATATCGTGGAAGGACTGCAAGGCTAAGAGCAGGCCTCCCGAGCCGTCTTGGCAGTATCTACGGAATATCCCTCAGACTCTAAGGCATAAGACATAAGCTCTGCCAAGCTGGCATCGTCTTCTATAATCAAGACTCTCATAATGGCTAGGCTCCTTTCTGAATGTGGGCGCCTTTGCTTTCTTGTGCGGCTTTTTAGATAGTATAGCATAAAAGTTCTCTAAAAGTCCTCTTTTCCAATCAATATTTTTAGAGGAATCCTAGAGGACTTGGAAGATTTTTGTGTGGTAGGATAAGGGTGCGCAAGAAAGGAGGATGAAGTATGAAGAAGAAAATTTTTTATGTATTAATATCTGCAATGCTTTTATTTGCCATGGCTTTCCCAGCCTGCAGCCCTATGGGGCAGGGAGAGCCAAAGCCAAAGGGGGTCGAGGCTTCGAAAGGGCAATCTGGGCAAGAAAGCGATGGAACGCAGGCCGAGGCGGAGACCGATGGAATGCAGGCGAAGGGAAGGTATCGGGAGGAAAAGCTGGAGCTTCCGATGCCGATGAAGCATATTTTTGCCGCTTTCTGTAAGGAAGGGCGGATTCAAATCCTGTCGGAGCATGCCCCAGGCACCTTTTTCCTGTGTGAAAGCACGGATGAGGGCGCAAGCTGGCAGCGAACGGAAATGAACCATCACTGGCTGCCGGAGGGCTATCGGGTGGTTTCTGCCTGCTTTGGGGCAAAAGGGGAGATTTTTGTGTCTGCCGGGAAGATGTCGGAAATCCCTATCGAGGAAAAGAATGCCGTTGGGGAATATTCTTATTTTCAGCTGGAGGCTTCGGAGGGTGGCTTTAAAGCAAGCCCTTTGTCACTGGAGGCGCCTGCCGCAGAGGGGGAATATGATGAATGCGGCTTGGGGAACCTGGCGGCATCGGCGGAAGGGAAGTTGTATGGGCTGTGGAATAAGAGGAAAGGGGAAGAAGCGGAATGCCAGGTAATCTGCTTTGACCTGAAAGAGCATGGCAAAGCCGTCTGGTCTGTTGAGACGAAGATGGCAGGCATCGCATTGGTGGGGGAAAGCCTTTATCTGGATGAGAATGAGGGTTTCATAAAGGCGTTGGATGCAGATTTCGGAGAGGAGGGAAAGGAGGTTCCCATGCGCTCGGCAGACTTTCTGTGCATGGATAGCCTGTCAGGGCAGAAGCTGTTTTACTGCAACGAGACAGGCATTTATGGGACGGATGAAAGCATGGCTTTTACAGAGCAATTGGTAGACGGCGCATTGAGCGGCTTTTCGGATAACCGCTGCACCGTTCGAAAGCTCTGCTGCGTCAACGAAAAAGTGTTTTTGGTATTCTTAGAAAATGGCGAGGGGGAATTGGAAGGGCTGCGCTATGAATACGACCCCAGCCTTCCCACCCGGCCGGAGCAAGAGCTTGAGGAGAAAGGCATTTTGGCAGACTTTAGCCGGGAGCTGGAAGGCTGGCTGGAGGAAGGGAGGGTATTTCCCTCTGTGTTTGAGGCTTTCCAGAGGGAAGGGGCGCAAAATGCCGTGCCTATTTCCTTTTCCCTTCCTGTTGCAGTGGGGGACAAAGAGCAGGTACAAAAGATCGAATCGCTTCAGGATTTAGGGGAAGCCGTAGGCAGGACAGAGGGGGAATCGCCGTTGGCCATCCACGGGTTTTGGCCTTTTGCCATAAGCGTCTATTGGCAGGGGGTGCAGCAGGAGGATGGGAATGCGCACCGGGGAGAGGCGGATGTGGCTGCGCCGGTTTGGGACTTGGTGTATGGCAATGCGGCAATGGGGCTGGGGTGCCTTGGCACGATAAGGGATTTTGCGGCTATTTCAGACCATATGCCTGGTCAGGATATGGGATGCCAGGTTCTGGGAGAAGGGGTGTTCCACGCCCTGATTGCAGGCGTAAACGGCAAGTCGGCGCAGGCTGAGCTGGGCAAAGAGTTTATCACATTTGCCATTGGGGAAGAAGAGCAGAGAGCCCTGAACGAGAGCCTGCCGGCTTCAAACCAGGAATTTCCGGTGAACCAGGTTGTCTGGAAAGAAATCACACAAAAGCCGTCAGAGGATACAATGGCAGAGTATGGGGATATTTTTGTGAAATTAGGGGGAAGCTTTGCATGGCCTGGGGAGGAGGCGTTTGGCCAACTAGAGGAGGAAATAGCAGGGCTCCTGCATCCGATGATGGAGGACTGGGTGGTTCTGGATACAGTGCTGGAAGGAGCCAAGGCCTACAGTTTTGTGGAGAAGGGGCTAGAGGACGCAGTGAATGGCATAGTGCAGAAATTGGAAATGTACCTGGCGGAATAGAAGGGATTGGCAAAAGAGAGAAAGGTATGCAAGAGAGTAGGTGGCACAATGGAAATTAGGGGAAGAGAATGGGGATGGAAAGCAAGAGGCGAACGAAGGGGGCAGGCGGCGAGGGGAACGGCGAAGAAGAAGCGAGGTGGCTTTAGGGACTTCTTTTTCCTGTTGCCAAGCTTGGCGGGCGTGCCCTTGCTGCTGGGTCTTTCCTTAGCCTTGGCGCATCTTGCGTATTTTTGGAGGGGGCATTTTTATCAGAAAATCTGCTTGCTGCCTATGGCCGTCCCAGTAGCTTCTCTGGTATTTGTATGGAAAATGGCATTTCATCCAAACCGGCTGGCCAACAGCTATTTCGGCTTTTCTGTGGATTGGCTGAATTCTTCCAATGCCTTTGCCGTGCTGACAGCCAGCTTCCTGTGGAAAAATATGGGATATTATGTGATTTTGTGGATGACAGGCTTGGAAGGGATTCCAAAGAGCCTCTATGAGGCAGCGTCCCTGGATGGGGCGGGGGCTTTGGCAAGGTTTTTTTATGTGACCTTGCCAGGGCTGCGCCCCATGGCCTCGGCAGCGTTCATTCTGGCGGTTACCGGAACTTTGAAGTCTTACCGGGAAGCTTACCTTCTGGCAGGGGAATATCCTGACCAAAGCATTTACATGATGCAGCATATGTTCCATAATTGGTTCCGGGACATGTCCATGGAGAAGATGGCGGCAAGCGCCGTAGCCATTGTGCTGGTCTTCGCCCTGCTTGTGTATCCATTCCGCAAAAAAGGTGGTGGGAATCTTGAAACGTTCGATTCTTAAAGGGTTAGCCTTCGGTCTGCTTGGGCTGATGTGCTTCTTGTCCTGCCTTCCCGTGCTTTTATTGGCGGTTGGCTCCATTGCCAGCGAGCGGGAGCTAGCGGTGTGCCTGCAAGGGATGTTTGGAAGAGGAAAGGTATCTTTTATGCTGTTCCCATCCTTCCCCACCTTCAGTTGCTGGTGTTCTATCAGGATTCCTCTGCCATCCTTCCATATTACACTGGAGTTGTCCAAAGCATATTCTGGCTGGCAGTTTCCTTCTTTTTCTTTGCCCTGTTTGCCCATGCATCCGGCAAGGTAGAACGCCTATTGCCGGCGCATTTCGCCTTGGCGCTCTTAGCCTTTCTGCCCTATATCCAGCTAGCGGAATGGGGATTGAAAATGATGCTGTATTTTTTCCCATGCTTGATTGCTTGCTTAAAGTTAAGGGCTGTCCGTTGATGACTGAATACTGCTGTAATGTTTCTTTCAGGAAAGGTGTGGCAAATGGTTGGATTTCAGTATCTCCACTTCTGCAAGAGGAAGACCGGAAATTTCGGAAATAATACCTGTATCGAAGTTTTTGGAGAGCATGTCTTGAGCTACTTGGATAGACTTTCTGTATTCGCCTTTGGCGATGCCTTTTTCCATGCCTTTTTCCATGCCTTCGGCGATGCCTTTTTCCATGCCTTCGGCGATGCCTTTTTCCATGCCTTCGGCGATGCCTT
>CAOKUK010000140.1 GCA_948472595.1 uncultured Eubacterium sp. | reverse complement strand
CACGGCGGACACCCTTGCTGTTCGGCTATGTGCTTCGTTGTTGCCTACGCGCACTCGGGACTTTCACCCATTAGAAAACGCCCATGCTGGGCAAACAAAACCCCTGGGCGTAAGGTGTTCCCTTACTCCCAGAGGCAGCCTATTTCTGGCCCTATCCGCCAGGCCGCAGCCGCAGCGGGATACCGCCCTATCAACAGAATGGGTTTTCCGTCGGATACCGCATGCCTTTCGGCTGGTTAAACCCGATTTCCTCTACCGGCACGCCTACATACTGAAATACCTCATACAGGGTTTTCCCAAAATGGCCGAAAGCCACTGCGCCATGGTGCGGGTAATTCTTCTCAATCAGCACATGACGGTAGAACCTCCCCATTTCCGGAATGGCAAAGACGCCGATAGCACCAAAGGAACGGGTCGCTACCGGGAGCACCTCGCCTTGGGCGATATAAGCGCGCAGCTTTGCGTCAGCAGTGCTCTGGAGACGGTAAAACGTGATATCCCCAGGCACAATGTCCCCCTCCAGGGTGCCTTGGGTCACTTCCTCCGGAAGGCTCCTTGCCATAATAAGCTGGTATTTCATCTCACAGAAAGACAGTTTCCCAGAGGCCGTGTTGCCGCAGTGGAAGCCCATAAAAGTATCCTTTAAGGTATAGCCGTATTTTCCCTTAATCTCACTTTCATACATGTCAGCCGGGACAGAGTTGTTGATATCCAGAAGCGTAACCGCATCCTGGCTGACGACTGTGCCGATAAACTCACTCAAAGCCCCGTAAATATCCACTTCGCAAGAAACCGGAATCCCGTGCTGGGTCAGGCGGCTGTTGACATAGCAAGGCACAAAGCCGAACTGGGTCTGGAATGCCGGCCAGCATTTTCCGGCGATTGCCACATACTCACGGCTCCCCTTATGGGCTTCTACCCAATCCAGCAAGGTAATCTCATACTGGGCAAGCTTGGCAAGGATTTCTGGTTTCTTATTGCCTGCGCCCAGTTCTTCTTCCATCTGCGCCACAACCCCGGGTATCCGCCCATCCCCTGCATGCTTATGGAAGGCTTCATACAGATCCAGTTCTGAATTTTCCTCAATCTCCACGCCCAGGTTATAAAGCTGCTTAATCGGCGCATTGCATGCCAGGAAATTCTCCGGCCTTGGGCCGAAGGAAATAATCTTCAGGCTGCGAAGCCCAATGACAGCCCTTGCGACCGGGGCAAACGCATCTATCATATCCGCACATTCCGAAGCCGTCCCCACCGGATACTCCGGGATATAGGCCTTCAGGTTCCTAAGTTTCAAATTATAGCTTGCGTTCAGCATCCCGCAGTAGGCGTCGCCCCTGCCCTGGATTAAATTGTCCCCGGTTTCCTCTGCTGCAGCCACTACCATGGCCGGTCCTTCAAACTCCTTCACCAACAATGTCTCTGGCGTCTCCGGGCCAAAATTCCCCAGATAGACCACTAAGGCATTACAGCCTGCCTCCCTTATATCTGCAAGGGCCTTGCGCATATGCGTTTCATTCTCCACACAGACAGGGCACTCATAAATATCGCCGTATTTCTCCTGATAAGCCTTGACAACGGCATTCCTCCTTGTAACAGACAACGTCATCGGGAAACAATCCCGGCTGACTGCAACAATCCCAATCTTTTCTTCTGGCATATTTTTCATGCTGTTTTCCTCTCTTTCTTGACCTTTCTATATTGCTTTTATAAGGCATCTTTTCTGACTGGCTTCCCACTACTTACAGTGTCTTTCTGACTGGCTTCCTACTATTCGCAGCGTCTTTCTGACTGGCTTTTCTCTATTTTATAGCTGCATAGTAATGCTTGCCTGCGATTTGAATTGCAGAATCAGATAGCTAATTTCCCAAACAATGGCTTACATACGGGATAAATCTCCCTAAACTGCTGATATCGCATTTCATACTTATCTGCCAGAGCAGGCTCTGGCTCTATCGTATTGGCTACCTTTACGATTTTCCCGGCCGCCTCCGCTACAGAGCCATACTCCCCGCAGGCCACTGCCGCCAATATAGCGCCGCCCAGCCCGGGGCCTTCCTCGTTTTCAAGCACATCTACCTTAAGGTTCAGGACATTGGCCAGGATTTTCCGCCACAAAGGGCTCTTTGCGCCGCCGCCGCAGATTTTTGTCCTGCCCACCTGGATACCAAGGGATTTCGCCACCTCCAGGGAATCCCGCAAAGCAAAAGCCACGCCTTCCAAAACTGCCTGAGTCATCTCCGCCCGGGCTGTGTCCAAGGCCAGCCCAATAAAAGCGCCCCTGGCATTTGGGTCATTGTGGGGGGAACGCTCCCCCATCAGATAGGGCAGGAAAAACACATGGTTTTCTCCCAGTCTCCGGATTCCTTCCTGCTCTTTGGCGTAATCTTTCGTACCTACAATCTCATCCATCCACCACTTGTTGCAAGACGCTGCGCTCAGCATACACCCCATCAGGTGGTATGTCCCGTCTGCATGCCCAAAGGCATGAAGGGCGTGATGCCGGTCTGCCCCAAATGATTGGGACGAAATAAAGATC
Organism: uncultured Eubacterium sp.; assembly: GCA_948472595.1. Taxonomy (GTDB): domain Bacteria; phylum Bacillota; class Clostridia; order Lachnospirales; family Lachnospiraceae; genus Petralouisia. The sequence goes on along the minus strand of CAOKUK010000140.1, from coordinate 4,483 downwards.
GTGCCGCTGGTCCCTAAAGAAATATTGCAGGCCCCTTCCCCTACTGTTCCAGTCCCCACTGCAGCCGCCGCATTGTCCCCGGCGCCGGCTGCAATCACGGTCTTTTCAGACAACCCAAGTTCTGCCGCCAGTTCCGGCCTCAGCTGTCCTACCGCTTCATAGCTTTCATATACTTCAGGCAGCCACTCTTCCTTTATCCCACAGATTTGGCACATTTCCCTTGACCAGCGCCGATGCTCCACATCAAAGAACAATGTGCCGGACGCATCCGATACGTCCGTACAATGGACGCCGCATAAACGGTATGCTAAATAATCCTTGGGCAGCATAATCTTATGGATTCTGGCAAAACTCTCCGGCTCTTTCTCCTTCATCCACAATATCTTTGGGGCGGTAAAGCCTGGGAAAGAAATATTCGCCGTATACTTTGCCAATGTCTCCTGGCCAACCACATGGTTCAGATAATCCGATTCCTCTGCTGTCCGCCCATCATTCCACAGGATTGCCGGGCGAATAACCTGATCCTTCTCATCCAAAACCACCAGGCCATGCATCTGCCCCCCAAAGCTGATGCCTGCCACCTGGGACTTGTCCATCCCTTCCAGCAGTTCCTTTAACCCCGCCATCGTCTCCCTATACCAATCCTGCGGATCCTGCTGGGACCAGCCTGGCTTGGGGAAGCTGATGGGATACTCCCGGCTGATTACCTTTAAAATCCTGCCGTCCCCACGCATCAACAGAAGCTTCACAGCAGAAGTCCCTAAATCAATTCCTATGTAATCCATATCCTCCTCCTTACATTTATGCAGTAGCGTGCACGTGCACGTTTTTATTATCATAACTCCAAAATAAAATTTTTACAACTATCTTTTTAAAAAAGAAAAGATTTTATGCAAATCTCCCAATTATTCTTATGAGAATTGTGCAAGTTGACCATTCTATCTCCATGTTAAGATTCCGTAAAAAATTTCGTAGATTTTATATCTTACATGTGGTATAATACAGGAACTAAGCCGTTAAATGCTTACATGGCTTAAATTTTGAAGAAAGGAGCAGGATTGGATGGCATTGACAACGGAAGACCTTCAGGCAATCACAACCATACTAACCCCCCTAAACCTCCAGATGGAGCGAATGGACGGCAAGCTGGATAAAATGGAAACAGATATATCGGATTTGAAATCTGATGTCTCAGACCTGAAAGTAAATGTTTCCGTTTTACAAGACGATGTCTTCAGTTTGAAGGCTAATGTATCAATTTTACAGAATGATGTTTCTGATTTGAAAAATGATGTTTCCGTTTTGAAAGACGATGTTTCCGTTTTGAAAGACGACGTTTCCGTTTTGAAAGACGATGTTTCTGGTTTGAAAAATGATGTTTCCATTTTACAAGACGATGTTGCAAACCTAAAAAACGATGTTTCTGATTTGAAGGCTGATGTTTCTGGTTTGAAGGCTGATGTTTCTGGTTTGAAAAATGATGTTTCTGGTCTAAAAAACGATGTTTCTGGTCTGAAAAACGATGTTTTTGATTTGAAGGCTGATGTTTCTGGTCTGAAAAACGATGTTTCTGATTTGAAGGTTGATGTTTCTGGTATACAAGATGATGTTTTTGGCCTGAAAGACGATGTCTCAAACCTAAAGAACAGTTCCTCTGCTATGCAGGCTGATATTTCTAGTTTAAAAGACGATGTTTCGGCTCTTAAGGACAGTTCTTCTATTATTCAGGCCGATATCTCTGGACTGAAAGACGATGTCTCTGGACTGAAAGACGATGTCTCAAACCTCAAGGACAGTTCCTCTGCTATACAGGCCGATATTTCTGGTTTGAAAGACGATGTTTCGGCTCTTAAAGACAGTTCCTCCATTATGCAGGCCGATATTTCTGGACTGAAAGACGATGTCTCAAACCTCAAGGACAGTTCCTCTGCTATGCAGGCCGATATTTCCGGTTTGAAAGACGATGTTTCGGCCCTTAAGGACAGTTCCTCCATTATGCAGGCCGATATTTCTGGACTAAAAGATGATGTCTCAAACCTCAAGGACAGTTCCTCTGCTATGCAGGCCGATATTTCTGGACTGAAAACTGATGTTTCAGACATCAAAACAACTGTCACGAAGAATTACAATGTCACAGAAGAATTCTACGTCACACAAAAAGAGCACAATACCTTCATCATTGATAATTTTGACCTCACCAATGGAAAGCTGGAAATCTACCTGAATCAGACTGCAAGGAATACCATGGCGCTAAAAAGATACCTATACCCAGATAAATGCACGAATAACATCGCATAAGGAAGACATAAGAAAAATGCTTTTTCCCCAAACACCCAAGCATAACACAAGAAAGATACTGAGATAATACAATGAAAACATACGGACAGAATTTTTTCGAAAATACCTTATAAAAGGGCTGCTGCATCTCGGATTGGTTAGGCAAATGCATTACATAACCACTCCTTTCCACAGCAGCCCTTCCACTATGAGCTATGGCACAGCTTCCCACAGCATGCCCCATTGTCCGAACCGCATCACTGTCCTTCCCAGCCTCTTAGCCCTTGCATAGGCTGCCTGGACACAGCTCTAGGTTCCCCCGCTTTTCAAACCTTGGGCAGCTGGGCGATTGCTTTTGCCAAATCTTCCTCTGTCGGGATATAATCTTCCATATCCCCATCGTTGTACTTCTGGTAAGATACCATGTCAAAATACCCGGTACCCGTCAGGCCGAATACGATATTCTTCTCTTCTCCTGTCTCCTTGCACTTCAACGCCTCGTCAATGGCAACCTTTATGGCATGGCTGCTCTCTGGCGCAGGCAGGATTCCCTCTACCCTCGCAAAGGTCTCCGCTGCCTTAAACACTTCTGTCTGCTCCACGCTCCTGGCCTCTAACAGCTTCTGGTCGTACAGCTCAGATACCGTTGAGCTCATGCCATGGTAACGCAGGCCTCCTGCATGGTTTGCAGATGGAATAAAGCCGCTACCCAAAGTGTACATTTTCGCAAGCGGGCAGACCTTCCCTGTATCACAGAAATCATAGGCGTAAACGCCCCTTGTAAGGCTCGGGCAGGAGGCAGGCTCCACAGCAATAATCTTATAATCTGCCTCGCCTCGCAGCATCTCCCCTACAAATGGGGAAATCAGGCCTCCAAGGTTCGACCCGCCGCCTGCACAGCCAATAATCGTGTCTGCCTGAATGCCATATTTATCCAAAGCTGCCTTCGTCTCCATGCCGATAATGGACTGATGCAGCAACACCTGGGCAAGCACGGATCCCAGCACATAACGGTATCCTTCCTGACTGGTGGCCGCTTCCACAGCCTCTGAGATAGCGCAGCCAAGGCTCCCTGTGGTTCCCGGGAATTCCTCATTGATTTTCCGCCCTATCTGGGTGTCCATGGATGGGGAAGGGGTCACTTTGGCACCATAAGTGCGCATTACCTCGCGCCGGAACGGCTTCTGCTCATAAGAGCATTTTACCATGTAGACCTGGCAGTCCAGGCCAAAGTAGGAGCAAGCCATAGAAAGCGCCGTCCCCCACTGCCCTGCCCCGGTCTCCGTGGTCACGCCCTTTAAGCCCTGCTTTTTCGCATAATATGCCTGGGCGATGGCCGAATTGAGCTTATGGCTCCCTGAGGTGTTGTTCCCCTCGAATTTATAATAGATATGGGCTGGCGTGCCCAGCTTCTCCTCTAGGCAGTACGCCCGCACTAAGGGAGAGGGGCGGTACATTTTGTAAAAATCCTGGATTTCCTGCGGGATGTCAAAATAAGGCGTCTTGTCATCCAATTCCTGCTTTGCCAGCTCCCGGCAGAAAATGCCGGAAAGCTCCTCCTCTGTCACTGGCTGCAAGGTGCCAGGGTTTAAAATGGGCGCAGGCTTCTTCGCCATATCCGCCCGGACATTGTACCATTGCTTCGGCATTTCCTGTTCTTCCAAATAAATTTTGTAAGGTATTCTCTTCTCCATGTCTTTTCCTCTCTTTCTACAAAGTAGGCAAACCCATAAGCGGGCAAACCCATAGGATTTGGAATCTTTGTGCGCTTCACAGCAATATGGCCTTTCCTAATCGAGTAGGGAAGATTTTTCTTCCTACTCGCCGCGCAGGGTGCGTGCTGCATAACGGCATATTTCCTTACGCACCCCCGTGCATAAAAAATCCTGCCCTATAATTCTATAGGACAGGAGTATTGCCAACTTCTGCGGTGCCACCTAATTTCATTCCAAAGAATGCGCTCTGCCGTGTACTGTCATACACTCCTGCTGTAACGCGCAGACACGTCTCCCCTACTGCCGCAGCTGCGGTTTCAGTTCGCCCTCACGGACCCATTCGCCTATCTTCCCATTACCGCAATCCCACCGCCTGCAGCTCTCTGAAATGTTCCAAAAGGGTACTTCTTCCGCTCAAAGGTTTTGATAACTGTTACTAGCATATCTGATAGATCGGAAGAGCACACGTCTGAACTCCAGTCACACTCTCG
>CAOKUK010000139.1 GCA_948472595.1 uncultured Eubacterium sp. | reverse complement strand
TGCAAGCACTTTTTAATCTGCTGATTTAATTTCTTTCCACAGGATACTGAGGTTCGTATTGGAAATGTCATCCAAGGGCTTTAGGACCTCGCAGTTATCCAGGGTTTCTTTCGGCGGGAAAATAGTAGGGCTTTCCCGGACTTCTGGGTCTAACGCTTCTTTTGTCTTATGATTGGGCGTCGCATAATACACGTAGTCAAAATTCAACATGGAAATGTCCTCCCGGCACAGGAAATCCAAAAATTTCTCCGCATTTTCTTTATGCTTGGCTGTTTTGGGGACAAACCAGGAGTCAATCCACATGTTGGAGCCCTCCTTCGGCACGGAAAAGGCCAAGCTTTCGTTAAATTCCAGGGCGTACCCAGCTTCCCCGGAATAAACCACAGCCATGGCGGCGTTTTCGGCAATCATCTCATCCTGCGCCTCGTCCACCAGGTAAGAATAGACGAAGGGCTTCTGCTGAATGAGCATGTCTTGGGCTTCCTTCAGTTGCTGCTCATCCGTCGTGTTCAGGGAATACCCCAAAATCTTCAAAGGCACCATAAAGGAATCGCGGACAGAATCCGGCATGATAATCTGGCCGGAATATGCCTCGTCCCATAGGATGCTCCAGGAATCCACTTTGGACTCGTCTACCATTTCCTTGTTGTAAAGGATCCCGACCGTTCCAAAGAAATAGGGGAGGGCGTATTTATTCTCTGGGTCGAAGGATTTTGAAAAATCAAAGTAAGACTGATCCAAGTTCTTGGAGAGAGGGATATTCGAAAAATCCAGCTCCTGTACCTGGCCTTCCTGGATGAGCTTTTCCACCATGTAGTCGGAGGTGCAAATCAAATCATAGTCGATGGCTCCGGCGCGATATTTGGTGTACATATTTTCCGGGGTGACGTATTCCTCGTACTCTACTCTGATGCCGGTCTCCTCCTCAAATTTCTCTAAGACCTCGGGCTCCATGTATTTTCCGTAATTAAGGACTGTCAAAGTGTTGGGAGAATCTTTGGAGCCGCAAGCAGGAAGCAGGGCTAAGGCAATGGTTAGGATGAAGAATATGGGTAATGTCTTTTTCATGTAAGGGCGCTCCTTTTCTAATGTGATTGGGTTTTGGCTCTTAATGTCTTATTTCAGAGCAGATATTCTAAGACCTGGTAAAGCGTTATATTTCGGAAGCAGTTTGGCGGTGATTCCATGCAGGCGTTTCAGACAATGAAAAAACCTCCTGGGTTGTTAATTGGTTAAAAGTGACGATTATTGCTTTTTTAGCTCCCTTACAATCTCATCGACTAAATTTAGTATAACGTATTTCTTTCGTTTGTCAATGGCTTAATGTAAATACGGCAGATTTACAACCTAATAAGTTGCATCTCGAGCCTTATGTTCCTCTTTGCAATAACCGCATGAACCTAACCATTTTCGTTATATAAATGGATGCCTGCGTTTAAAACAATGTGGCCGCAGCCCCATTCGCTTTCGCTTATGGGGCAGGGCCACAAAATCAGCGTCTCATCTTCACTCGCTCCTTTTTTGGCGCACAGAGGGGCCGAAATTCATAAAAAGCAGCAGCACCAATGCAATTAGGAACAAGATTGTTGACAAGGCATACATCTCTGGGCGGATGCCTTTGCGCATTTCTGTGTAAATCATGGTGGAAAGCGTATTGATCCCTGCTCCCTTCGTGAAGTAAGTGACAGAAAAATCGTCCAGCGACATGGTCATGGCCATCAAAAAGCCCGAGAATACCCCTGGGCGGATTTGGGGCCATATAATTTTGTAAAAAGCATACAACGGGGTCGCCCCCAAATCCAAGGCCGCCTCGTAGGTCGTCCGATTGCTCTGCTTTAGCTTGGGCAGCACGTTTAAAATCACATAGGGGATATTAAACGTGATGTGGGCAATCAGCACCGTGCTAAGCCCCAGCCTTGTGAAACGCACAAACAGCAGCATCATGGAAATGCCCGTCACTATGTCCGCATTGAGCAATGGGATATTCGTGGCCCCAAGCATGATGGCCTGCCCGCGCTTTTTCATGGCGTCAATGCCAAGGGCCGCCAAAGTCCCTAAGACCGTGGCCGCCAAGGCAGAGGCCAGGGACACCAGGATGGTGGTCCAGAAGGCCTCCATCATGGAACTGCTGGAAAACAGGCGCTGATACCAGCGCAGGGTAAACCCGCCCCATTGCACCTTTGACTTGGAATCATTGAAGGATAGCACAATCAGCACAATGATCGGGAGGTATAAAAACAAAAAAATCAGGAACATATAAATGCGCTCTGCGGATTTTTTCAGCATATGCCTGCGCCCCCTTCCTCGCCATGGGAATTCATAAGAGCCATGCTGGCAATGACAAAGACCATCAGCACCAGGGAAAGTCCCGAGCCTAAGTTCCAGTTGTACTCTTGCATAAAGGCCTGCTCAATCACATTTCCAATCAGCAGCACTTTGCCGCCCCCCAAAAGATCCGATATGGCAAAGGAGGTCAGGGCAGGGACAAATACCATGATGATGCCGCTGATGACCCCGGGCATGGTAAGGGGCAGAATAATCTTAAAAAAAACCGTAAGGCTCCCTGCGCCCAAATCCTTGGCTGCCTCCACCACATCCTTCTCAATGCGGGACATGGCGTTGTAGATGGGGAGTATCATAAAAGGCAGGAAGTCATATACCATGCAGAACACCACTGCCGAAGGGGTATTCAAGACGTCTAGGGCCGGAAGCCCTAGAAATCCCAGGATTGAATTGATCACCCCGTTGTTGGACAGCAGCATTTTCCAGGCCAGGATACGCAGCATAAAATTCATCCACATGGGAAGGATGAAAATAAATACCACCAGGCTGCTCCCCTTCCCTTTCCTGCTGTTTAAAATCATGGCAAGGGGGTAAGACAGCGCCAGGCAGATTGCCGTGCAGAACAGCGCCAGCTTCAAGGAGAGGAACAGCGCCTTGAGATGGACGGAGGCTGTAATGGAGGTAATGTTAAAGGTGGTGAACTGGCCGCCGGTCGTGGTAAGGGCATAATATAGGATCATGCCTACCGGCAGCAAGACAAAGCCTGCCATCCATAAAAGGTATGGCCCTGCCAAAATCTGGCGCTTCAAATTACGCATCTAATTCCACCGCCCTTTCATCACTGGATTCCGGCTTGTTCATAATCTGTATGTTAAAGGGGTCCACGCGGATGCCCACATGGGCGCCCACCGGATGCATCTGGGTAGCCTGCACCATCCATTCATAGCCATTGGCCACCACGTCCATTTCCCAATGCACTCCCTTGAAAATCAAGGAGGTGACGTCCCCCTCCATGACGCCCTGCCCTGGATCCACCAACTCCACATCCTCCGGGCGGATGACCACATCCACAGGGCGGTTCCTGCCAAATCCCTCGTCCACGCAGGGGAACTTCACGCCCAGGATTTCCACCAAGCGATCCTCTATCATCACGCCGTCAATGATGTTGCTCTCGCCGATAAAGTCAGCCACAAAAGCATTGGTGGGCTCATTGTAGATATCCTCCGGCGTCCCAATCTGCTGGATATAGCCCTGGTTCATGACCACAATGGTGTCGGACATAGTCAGTGCCTCCTCCTGGTCATGGGTGACGTAAATAAACGTGATGCCAAGCTCCTCCTTGAGGCGGATAAGCTCATATTGCATATCCTGGCGCAGCTTTAAATCCAAAGCGCCCAAGGGCTCATCTAAGAGCAGGACCTTCGGCTCATTGACGATAGCCCTGGCTATGGCTATCCGCTGCTGCTGGCCGCCGCTTAAAGAATCCACGCTCCGCTTTTCAAAGCCATCCAGGTTGACCAATTTCAGGGCATACTGAATCTTGTCCTTAATATAGGCCTTGCTCTTCTTGCGGATTTTCAAGCCAAAGGCAATATTTTCTGCAATGGACATATGGGGGAACAAGGCATATTTCTGGAACACCGTATTCACTTGGCGCTCATTGGGGGCAAGGCTGGTGATTTCCTTGCCATCGAAAATCACATTGCCTGCGTCTGGCGTCTCGAACCCCCCGATAATCCGCAACGTCGTGGTCTTGCCGCACCCAGACGGGCCTAACAGCGTCAAAAATTCATTCTCCCGAATATATAAATTTAAGTCGTCCAAGACCATCTGCTTGTCAAAGGACTTGGAAATATGCTGCAAATCAATCAGCCGCTTGCTCATGGCGCTATCCTCCTAACCCGGGTTGCCCGGAATATTTTATCTGTCATCCCCCTCAGAAGCTGGGGGGCGTCGAAATCCACAGGACAACCGCCTCCCGGCTGCCAATATTCTCAATATGGTGCTTCTTCCCTGCTTTGAAATAAAATGACTCCCCCGATTTCACCACATAAGAAGACGCCCCATAAAATAAGCGCACAGCCCCTTTTAGCACATAGCCAAACTCCTCCGTCTCATGGGGGAGGTACACATCCGAAGAGCCGCGGGGCTTAATCGTCATGCGCACCGGCTCCATGGCATTTTTCTGGGCGTTGGGAATCACCCATTCCACCTTGTGACCCAGCCCTTCATCTTCCTTCTCAAAATAATCCTCCTGCCGAAACACAATCTGCTCTGGCTCCTGATCCGTAAAAAACTCCGCCGGGGTAGTGCCCAGGCATTGGATAATATCCAAAAGCGTGCTTACGGAAGGAGAGGTAAGGTTGCGCTCCAACTGGGAAATGAATCCCTTGGAGAGCTCGCTGCGGTCTGCCAGCTCCTGTTGCGTCAGGCCGTACTGAATGCGCAGCTCCTTCATGCGATGTCCGATATCCATAAGATGCCATCCTTTCTTCCAGGCAGCGCAGTCGGCAGCCTGCGCCGCACAGCAAATCATTGCAGCCCACCTCCCTTGCAGACGATTTTCCCGCCTTAGAGGTAAAAGCAATAATATATTTTTCGTTTAATAATTCTAAACACAAGATTTATTATAATCGGAAACCTGGAAATGTCAATAGAAAATGAAAGAACTTTTCGATATTTGCCCATTGTGCATCTCCCATATTCATGTTAAACTAAAGGAACCCCCCAACAGAGAAAAGCAATGCGCAAAAAGGAGGCTTTGCATCCATGCATAAGAAATTCAACATCACAGGCCTATGCCTGCCGGAAAAACATTATATGGTAGATATCTCAGACCGCCTGCGCGCCATAAAGGCCTATATTGACGAAGGAAGCTATTTTTCCATCAACTGCGCAAGGCAGTATGGGAAGACTACCACATTGCATGCGCTTACCCACTTCCTGGCGGAGGAATACCTTGTGATTAGCCTTGACTTTCAGTCGCTGGGTCATGCCTCCTTTCAGGATGAACATACATTTTCACGCACTTTTGCAGAATATCTCTTGAGGGAATTGGAATTGTCAGGCCTTGGAACATTCCCTGACTTCATTCAGCAGATGGATTTGCTAAAAACCAAAATCGAAGCGAAGGACCACAGCTTTGTATTATTCCATCTGTTCGGCCACATAACCGCCATCTGCAAGGCTGCGCCCAAACCCATCCTATTAATAATTGACGAAGTGGACAGCGCCTCAAACAACCAGGTATTCTTAGATTTTCTCTCTCAACTAAGGCACTCTTACCTGGAACGGGAAAAACGCAGCATGCCCGCATTCCAATCTGTAATCCTCGCAGGGGTATATGACGTCCAACGGCTGCAGATGAAACTCCGCCCGCAGACAGACCATAAGGCAAACAGCCCCTGGAACATTGCGGCAGAAATCCATGTGGATTTTAGCTTTTCCCAGCAAAACATTGCACAAATGTTAGAGGCCTATGAAAATGACTGCCACACCGGCATGGATATCCCCGCCGCCGCCCAATTAATCTACGACTATACTTCCGGATACCCCTTCCTGGTTTCCAGTATCTGCAAACAAGCAGATGAAGAGATTGCCGCCAGCGCCGGTTTTTTAGACAAAGCCTCCTCATGGAACAGAGAAGGCATTCTGCTGGCAGTTCGCAGGCTGATTGCAGAAAGAAATACGCTTTTCGAATCTTTAAACGCCAAGCTAGACAGCTATCCAGAGCTTAACAGGATACTTTACGCTCTGCTGTTTGTAGGGAAAGATATCCCTTACAATACGGACAATGAAGCAATTGCACTCGCTTCCATGCTAGGCTTCGTTACCAACCGGGATGGAAATGTGGCGATTGCAAACCGTATTTTTGAGACCCGGCTCTACAACCGCTTCCTATCTGCGGAAGAATTACAGGAAGACGCCATTTACAAGGCCTCCCTATGGGATAAAAACCAGTTTATCCTCCACGGACGCTTGAACATGCGCCTGGTACTGGAACGCTTTGCCTCACACTTCCATGAAATCTATGGCGACAGCAGCGAGGCCTTCCTAGAGGAATGTGGGCGGAAATTATTCTTATTGTACTTGCGGCCGATTATTAATGGGAAAGGGAACTATTACGTGGAATCCCGCACTAGAAACATGGGGCGCACAGATATCATTGTAGACTACTGCGGAGAGCAATTTGTCATTGAGACGAAAATATGGCGCGGGAAAGAATACCATAGCCGGGGCGAGCAGCAGATTATCGGCTATCTGGACGACTATCAGATAAAAAAAGGGTATCTGCTGAGTTTTAGCTTTAATAAAAAAAAGAGCATCGGCGTACAGGAATTCGTCATTGACGGCAAAACCGTAATAGAAGCGCTGGTGTATAAATTCAGGCTTTCCGGCACATTTTCTGGAAGCTGTTTTCAGAGGATTTCCGGCATATCATGCTTAATAAGAAGGAGGTAAAGAATGAAAGAGAAGAATTTTATCCACAAATCCCCAAGGCACAGACTTGCAGGGTTCCTGCCGCTGTTTTTATTCTGCTTGTGCATCTTTATCATGGGTATCCGGGCGCAGGCGGCAGATGGGCAGCGGGCAACGGTAAAGAACCCTGCCTATACGCTTACTTCTACGAAGGACACTGCCGTTTCCACCAAGGCCAACCCAAATGAGACGACCGTCCTGATTTTTGGACACACAGGCTGCGGTTACACAAGATCCACATTAAACAGCCTATCCTCTTGTAACTGGATTAAGAGGTCTG
>CAOKUK010000138.1 GCA_948472595.1 uncultured Eubacterium sp. | reverse complement strand
TTCCGATCTGCCGCAAGGGTAATCAACCCATACTCCAATGCCGTCCTCTTTGCCTTATTCCTGTCCAATATCCCATTTTTCTTCCCTATGCCACCCATCTTTTGTCTCCTTTAGTCCTTCTCTTTGACAATCCCACACCTTCGCAGCCTCTCGCATTGCACTACGGCGCAACGAATGCCTAAGCCTTGCAAAACCGCTGCTTCTTTGCCATTATACGCCTTTCCTTTCTTCTTGACAAGCCATATTGCATTCCATAAACACCTTCTTTTCCCAGAAACGAAAAAAAGTACAAAAACACGAAAAAAAGTACATTAAAAATCAGCATAACTTCCGATATAATAACATATAACTGTGCCTTTTCTATGGAAATCGCACAAAAGCGCGCCCAGGCTTCCATCCTCTTATGGAAGTCTGAGCTGCCGCAAAAACTTATAAAAGGAGGACATTACATGAAACACACTTGGACAACCAAATGCTTTGCCTGGATGCTGGCCGGCGCAATTGCGGCCACCGGGCTCCCATCCGTCTCCTATGCGGCGGAAGGCACCGAGCCGCCTTTGCTGGCCGATTTCAATTTCAATGCCGAAGCCGCAGACGGCGCCTTCCAAGGCGGGAATGCCCTGGCCTCTGTGAACGGCGCCTGCGCCACCCAAAAGAAAGTCGGGACAGACAACGCACTGTACTTAAACGGCGCCGACAGCTTCTTAAACGTCACCGCAGCGGACGGCAGCGGGCTTTTGGCAGGCAAAGAAGAGATTACCATTTCCTATGACGCCAAACCGGAAAAGGGCAGCGCAAGCTGGACTTTCTATGCAGCCCCCAATGGAAACACCCAAACATACCAGCAGGAACACTACCTTGGCATGCTGCACACCTCTTCAAGCCTATCCGTAGAACGATACAACAACAGCGGCGCAAGGCCCGGCAACAATTTATCCGCCTCTGTGAAGAACGAATGGACCCACATTGACTTAACCGTTTCCCAAAACGCCACAACCCTCTATGTGAATGGGGAAAAGAAGGACAGCAAAGAAAGCGCTTATAAGCTCAGTGACATTTTAGGGGCAAGCGGCGGGATTATCCAGATTGGAAAAGCGAACTGGGTTGACGGCGAGTATTTCGGCGGATGGATTGACAACTGCCGGATTTATGACGGCATCTTATCAGAAGAGGCCATCGAAGCCCAATACCAGGAATTCGCCTCCACATTAGAGGATATCAAAAAAGAAGAAGAGGAAGAAGAAAAGCGCCAGGAAGAGGAAGCAAAGCGCCAGGCGCTCCAGAAGGATTATGACGCCCTCACCATCCCCAATGCAGACGATGTGCGGGGGAACCTGGGCTTAATCAAGAAGGGCAGATATGGCTCCACCATCGAATGGACTTCAAATAAGAAGGACGTCGTGACCGACTCTTCCGACTCCGCCATTTACGACGGCGGCATCGTGACCCGCCCCAATGCAGGCAGCCCGGCGGTGGACGTCACCCTGACAGCAGTCCTGAAATCCGCCTATAACGATGACACGAAGACCAAGACCTTCCAAGTCAAAGTGCAGCCCAAGGAAGCCAACTTAGACACCGATTACACAGGCGGCTACCTCTGGACGAACTTCGGCACCGAAGGGGGCTACGAGAAAATCTTCTACGGCTACAGCGAAGACGGCCTCACCTGGAAAAAATTAAACAAAGTGGACGGCGTGGCCAAGCCTATCCTGGCAAATGACGGAGAAGGCAGCGACCTGGGCGTGCGCGACCCCCATGTGATCCGCTCCGCAGAAGGGGACAGGTACTGGATCCTGGGCACGGACCTCCATGCAGAAGGCGGCGGCGCAGGCGGCAGCGGCTGGGACCAGCTTGGCGCAAGCCAGAACCTGGTGGTATGGGAATCCAAAGACCTGGTGAACTGGAGCGAGCCACAGCTTGTCTTTGCCGGCTTTGACCAGGCAGGCTGCGTATGGGCGCCGGAAGCCATATATGACGAAACCGCAGGCGACTATGTGGTGTATTGGTCTGCCAGGGATAAGTCCAAAGCCGGAACAGAGGAAAACGCCCTCCGGGTCTATGTATGCCGCACCAGGGATTTCCACACCTTCTCCGAGCCCAAGGTATGGCTGAGCGAAGACCAGGATACGGGCGATGAAGTGAATATCATTGACTCCACCATCGCTGTTGACAATGGCAAATTCTACCGCTTCTCCACCTCTGACTGGAACACTGTCATAGACGTGAGCGATACCTTAGATACCGAAGACGTGCTGGACGTCCGCACAGATGGGTCAAAGAGCACCCCAAAGGGTTCCTGGACCCGCCTGGTGTCTAGAAACGGCAGCGGCGCAGCCGGATTTGACCGCAGGGAAGGATTCACCGTGTACAAGCTCCCAGACGGGCGTTGGTGCGCCATGGGCGACAGCAGCGGATACAAAGCCTTTGTGACAGACGACCTGGCAAGCGGGAAGTTTGAAGGGGCGAACGCCAATTTCGCGGACGGCCGCTTCCGCCATGGGACGGTTATGCGCCTCTCCAAAACAGAAGAAGCGCGCATCTTAGAAGCATTCAAGGACAGGGCTTCCGAGCCTGGAGAAGCAGAGAAGCCTGCGCAGGAGCCCGTCCTCACCTATGATTTTGAAAATGACTTAGACAAAAAGGAAATCACCGACACCGCCACCGGCAACGAGTCCAAGGACAACGGCAAGCTCTTCGGCAGCGCCAAGGTAGTCTATGACGAAGCCCGCCAGAGCAATGTCCTTAAGCTGGACGGCGCAAACGGCGGCTACGCCGAGTTCCCCAAAGGCTTCTTTGACAAGCGGAACACCATGACCATTTCCATGGACGTGAAATCGGAGCTTAGCGGCGGCAATTTCTTCACCTTTACCTATGGCAAGGACAGCACGGTCTATGACTTCCTGCGCATCCGGGGCACAGAGGTGCGCAACGCCATTACCTTGAGCAGCTGGGAGAATGAGAAAGACGTAAAAGGGACCGGAGCCCCTGTGGGCGCTTGGCAGAACGTGGTGATTGTCATAGAAGACACCAACATGAAGCTCTACTTAGACGGCATCCTGGTATCTGAAAATGAGGACACCGGCATCCTCACCTCCGCCATGGGCACAGATCTGCTGGCTTATCTGGGCAAATCCATGTACAGCGGAGACGCCTACTTCAAAGGCAGCTTTGACAACATCAAAGTCTACAACCGCGCCTTAACCACGCTGGAAATCTTAGGGGATAAGATTGATACCGTTCCCCTCTTATCAAAAGCTACCGTTGGGACGGTGCCGGAAGACCCAGACAACACCATGGGCACAGACAGCCACACGGCCATCACTGCCAAGATTGACCAGGAGAAGAAGGAAATTACCTCCTATGTGCGCAAAGGCACAGACCTGACAGCCGTCCCCGTGTCCTTCGAAGCCTTATTTGACGGCATCACAGTGACCGTTGACGGAAAGGCCTTTACCAGCGGCGTCCTTGATTTGACCAAGGATATTGAGGTGACAGCCGCCATCCCAGAAAAGCGCACGGAGACCTATACCCTCAAGACACCGAAAATCGCCCTGAACCCGGTGCTTCCGGGACAGTATGCAGACCCAGACATTGACTATTTTGATGGGAAATACTGGATTTACCCCACCACAGACGGATTTTCCGGCTGGGGCGGCAGCGTGTTCCACGCCTGGTCCTCTGAAAATTTAGAAGACTGGACAGACGAAGGCATTATCCTAGACGTAAAAGAGAAGAATCCGGGCACCAATGACAAGGGCGTGGCAATCGCAGCCTCCCTATGGTCTGACGGCAACGCTTGGGCGCCTTCTATTGAAGAGAAAAACGGGAAATACTACTTCTACTACTGCGGCAACATCAACGGCTCCTACACCGGAACCTGCGGCGGCGGGAAAGCCATCGGCGTGGCAGTGGCGGACAGCCCGGCAGGCCCCTTCGTGGCCAATGAGCTGCCCATCGTCTACCCGAAAATGATGAGCGACGCCAACATCGGCTGGAGCGGGCAGGTCATCGACCCATCCATCTTCACCGACGACGACGGCACCTCCTACCTGTTCTTCGGCAACGGCGGCAACGGCACAGCCATGGTAGAGCTGAACGACGACATGATGACGGCAAAGACCAGCACCTTAAAGCGCGTCAACGGCATGCGCGACTTCCGGGAATCCGTGGTCGTCATCAAGCGGAACGGCCTGTACCATTTCACCTGGTCCTGCGATGACACCGGAAGCCCCAACTACCATGTAAATTATGGCACGGCTGAGAAATTAGACGGAAATGTAGAATACAAATACACCCTGCTCCAAAAAGACGAGTCCGGCGACATGTTAGGGACTGCGCACCAATCCCTGGTGTACCACCCAGACACGGATAAATGCTACATCGCCTACCACCGCTTCTATACCCCACTGGGCGTTTACACCAGCGGCTTAGGCTACCACAGGGAAACTTGCATCGAGGAAGTGACCTTCGATCCGGAAACCGGGCTTATGAACCCCTTAAAGCCCACCATGGAAGGCGTGTCCTTAAAGCCCTCCCAGGAAGACCAGGAAAAGAAAGACCAGCAAACCTTAAAGGGCATCATGGACAAGGCTGATTTCAGCTCCATCCTGCAGAACGGCACCATAACATCTTCCACCAAGCTGGATTTGCCCGCCTCTTTCGAAGGCGCTTCCATCACTTGGAAGTCCAGCAACGCCGCCGTCATTTCCGATAATGGGACGGTTACCTACCCGGCAGTTGACACGCAAGTAACTCTGACGGCCACCTTCACCTACGGCCTGGCCACCGCCGCCAAGGAATACACCGTAACAGTCGTTGGCCCGAAAGTTCCGCCTATGGATGATGTTAAAACCTTAAGGGAAATCATGGAAAAAGCAGATTTCAGCTCCATCCTGCAGAACGGCACCATCAAAAAAGCCGGCAAGCTGAACCTGCCAAGCAAATTAGAGGGGGCTTCCATTACCTGGAAATCCAGCAACACCGCAATCATTGCCAACAACGGCACGGTCAAACTGCCCAAGAAAGAGACGAAGGTCACCCTAACGGCCACCTTCACCTACAAGACAGCTACCGACTCCAAGAAATATACGGTATCCGTGAAAGGCAGTGTGATACAGCCCACGAAAGTTACCTTAAATGTGAAAAAATCCTCCATTACGCTGGGCAAGAAGGAAAAAGTCACCTTAAAGGCAACGGTTTCCCCCAAGAACGCCTCTCAGAAGGTCACCTGGACATCCAGCAAGCCAAAGACGGTGCAGGTATCCTCCAAGGGCACAATCACGGCAAAGGCCACCGGAAGCGCCAAGATTACCGCCAAGGCTTCCAACGGCAAAAAGGCCACCCTCACCGTCAAGGTGAAGAACGCCCCGAAGAAAGTGAAGCTGAACAAGACGGCAAAAACCCTGAAAAAGGGAAAGACCTTCCAGATTAAGGCCTCTGTCCCAAGCGGAACGGCAAGCTATGCTTTTAAGTATTCTTCCAACAAGAAATCCGTGGCCACCGTGTCCAGCGCCGGGAAAGTGACCGCCAAAAAGAAAGGCCGGGCGACCATTACCGTCAAGTCCTATAACGGCAAGAAAGCAACACTGAAAATCACCGTGAAATAAGGAAGGCTCTTCCTGCTTCCTTCACTGCGGACATAACAAGAGGGTAAGCGAAAAAACGCTTACCCTCTTTCAGAGAAATGCGATTCCTAGAATAATTATTACTCCAGTGGTTAAATGTCGATGAATTTTATGCAGAATAAATTTTCATCTGCAAGGCGGAAGAATGAGTTGTAGCGAATGCTACAACGATTGATAAAGGTCTCCCCCGCTTCATCGGGCACAACGAGGCAAATGGGAATTTAGGCAAGTAAAAAAATCGATATTTAACCGCTGGAGTAAAATATTATAACTTTAAAAGAGAGCTGCTAATACAGCTCTCCTCTCATAAATCTTATTATACTCTATAAATCTACTTACTCTATCATTATACTTTATAAATATAATATACATAAATCTCTACATCTGTATTTAGTATATACTATTTTTTATGAAAAATCAACTGATTTTTAAATTTTTAACCAATCAACATCCGGCCTGACGATTCGCCTTGAATTAACATAAGCCCATTCTATCGTTAAAATCGTTTTTCCTACATAACTATATTCGCCTTTATCAACTACCAATGCCAAATCAGCTACATCTCTGCTTTGTAAGAACAAAGGCAATAATAACTGTATTTTTGATTCTTTTGTCGACTTATCCGTATAGTATTGTGGAATTGCCAATTTATAGTTGCGCTTTACTTTTTCCACTATTTTCTTTATGGCATTCTCAAGAAGGCCATTTATCATATACTTATCTATTAATCCAACTGCCACAAACCTCTCATAATTGTCATCTATAATATGGTCATAATCAATAGAAAGTTCCATCGACTTGTCATAAATAAAATCCGCTGGTGTTGTAAAATAATCTGCAATATCAGGATAATTCCGAAAAGCCCTTAATTCAAAATCAGACCTTTGCTTAAACCCATACAAAAACCAGTCCTGCCCTTCTTTCCTATATTGATTGGTGTTGTTAACAAAATATGCATATATGTCTGCACCATACTCTGTAAGCAATCCCGTATTAAAGCACATTGCTGAATTATCATCCAAAATCTCAATTTTATTCTCAACTTTAACCCGATCATATGTATAACAAAGATAATTATATAATATCTGCTTATCTGATGTTCCTTTGTAATCCCATTTCTCTTTTTGAGCCATATTAGATAAAAATAATAATTTTTTCTGAAGAACATCTCTAGAACCCAAATAAGCATCTTTTAGTAAATTATACTCTGGCTCATACTTCAAAGTTTCTCCCATCTAACAATCCTCCATTTTTCTATAATTATACAATAGAAAAAACCACAATACAAGATTTTTACAGAAAAAAGCCCCACGCCATATGTTGTAACCATACGAACGCAGAGCTTTTTATTATATTGCTACCTCAAGCCATCGTTTTGCAAAGCAAAGCTTTCCTATATTGCCCCCAAATGGCGCATTTA
>CAOKUK010000137.1 GCA_948472595.1 uncultured Eubacterium sp. | reverse complement strand
CAGGAGAGCCTTCACGCCTAAGCCTCCCTAAGCGCTGGATTTCGCCTTCGCTAAATGCGCCCCTGAATTGTTTGCAGAAGGGGATAGCCCGCCCTTGGCTGCTGGTATTGGCCGTGCCTTCCAAGCAGAATGGAGGAGGGGATGGATATCGGTGGATTCCTCCTGCACTGGGTGGGGGGCGGGGGATATTTGTGAATTCCTTCTGCGCAGAGGAAGGGGAAGGGTGGGGGCATTCTGCGCAGAGGAGGGGGAAGGGTGGGGGCATTCTGCGCAGAGGAGGGGGAAGGGTGGGGGGCATTCTGCGCAGAGGAGGGGGAAAGGTGGGGGGCATTCTGCGCAGAGGGGGGCTTAGATGGCGGTATGGGGTAGGGGTTAGGGGGTGTTGTAGTGCAGTAATATTTGGCGGATTTTTTTTACCTCTTGGGGGGGGGTGGGGGATTTTAGGATTCCGGCGGAAATTGCAAGGGCGCTTGCGCCGCAGGAAAGGGGTATTTGGCAGTTCTCAGCGGTGATTCCGCCCACCGCTACGTTAGGGATTTGGGTGGCTTTCAGGATGCTTTGGTAGGTTTGCTCTGTGATGGGGATGGCATCCTGCTTGGTGGCTGTAGGGAACCATGCGCCGCTGCCTAAATAGTCTGCGCCGGAATCTTGGGCTTCTTTGGCCTGCTCTGGGGTCTTGGCTGTGGCGCCAATGATTTTTGAGGGGCCTAAAAATGCCCTTGCGTCTTTGACGGGGATATCGGCCTGGCCAAGGTGCACGCCGTCCGCATGGCTCAGGGCGGCAATATCCAAACGGTCATTGACGATGAATTTTGTGTTGTAGTGGGACGTCATCCGGCGCATTTTTTTGGCGCGTTCTAAAAATTCTGCGGAAGATATGCGTTTTTCCCGAAGCTGGATGTAATCTACGCCGGCTTTTAATACGGATTCTATGAGTTCTTCCCCATAGGAAAAATCTGCGATTAAATATAAAGAGCGATTCATGGTTTCCTCCATATCCATTACAAAATATCAATGTACTCTCCGGAAAGCGCCTTGTTCATGCTCCTTACGGCGCAGAATTTGCCGCACATGGAGCAGGTATCCTCATGCTCTGGTTTGCGGTCTTCTCGGATCTTCTTGGCTGTTTCTGGGTCTATGGCACATTGCCACTGGGCTTCCCAATCCAGGGCGCGGCGGGCGTCTGCCATCCTATCGTCTAATTCCCTTGCGCCTCGGACGCCTTTGGCGATGTCTGCGGCGTGGGCGGCAATCTTGGAAGCGATGATGCCTTGCTTTACATCCTCCACATTGGGCAGGGCCAGGTGTTCGGCGGGGGTCACGTAGCAGAGGAAGGCTGCGCCGTTCTGGGCGGCGATGGCTCCTCCGATGGCGGAGGTGATGTGGTCGTAGCCTGGGGCGATATCGGTTACGATAGGGCCTAATACATAGAAGGGGGCTCCCTGGCAGATGGTCTGCTGCATCTTCATGTTGGCGGCAATCTGATCCATGGGCATATGGCCGGGGCCTTCCACCATCACCTGCACGTCCTTTTCCCAGGCGCACTTAGTCAGCTCGCCTAGGCGCACCAGCTCTTCAATCTGGCACACGTCGGAGCCATCGGCCAGGCAGCCTGGGCGGCAGGCGTCGCCAAGGGAAATGGTGACGTCGTATTCCCGGCAGATTTCCAGGATTTCGTCAAAGTATTCGTAGAATGGGTTCTCTTCGCCTGTCATGCTCATCCAGGCAAATACCAGGGATCCGCCCCTGGACACGATATTCATTTTCCGCTTATGCTTTTTGATTTGCTCAATGGTCTTGCGGGTAATGCCGCAATGGAGCGTCACAAAGTCCACGCCGTCTTCGGCATGGAGCCTCACCACATCAAGGAAGTCCTTGGCTGTCAGCGTGGCAAGATCCCGCTGGTAATGGATGACGGAGTCATAGACAGGGACGGTCCCTATCATGGCGGGACACTCTGAAGTCAGCTTCCGGCGGAAGGGGATGGTGTCGCCATGGGAGGACAAGTCCATAATAGCATGGGCGCCTAAATTGACGGCCTCCATCACTTTCTGCATCTCTATGTCATAGTCTTTGCAGTCCCTGGATACGCCAAGGTTCACGTTGATTTTGGTCTTCAGCATGGAGCCTACCCCTTCCGGGTCAATGCAGGCGTGGTTCTTGTTGGCGCAGATTGCCACCTTTCCGGCCGCCACCAAGGGCAGCAGCTCTTCGGGGGACATCCGCTCCTTCTTTGCCACCTTTTTCAATTCCTCTGTCACAATGCCCTTGCGGGCGGCTTCCATTTGCGTTGCATATTCTCTCATAATTCCTATCCTACCCTTTCTCAGACGCATTGAGATACAATGCTGCATAAAAGAAAACGCCTGGTTCGTAACCGGCGTTTCCTTCATTTCCTAAATTATACGCTCCCTACGATAGTATTAACTAACAGGTTCAAAGAGTCAGGTTTTACCTTCTCAACTGCATTGCAGTCCCTCTGCGTCTTATTCAATTGTTATTTCCATCTGCCTCCATCATATAGGATATGGCACGGTTTGTCAACAGGAAATCTGCCCTCCGGCATTTACCTGCGCACGCTCTTTGCGCCGCTCCATGAGGAATAGAACACAGTTCCCCCGATTTTTTTATAGGAGCGGACCCGCACATAATATTTCCCTTTGCCGCCCACCGGGATTTTGCAGGAGGCATTCTTTGACGTCTGCTTGCTGGACTTTGAAAATTTCTTATTTGTGGAATATTGGATTTGGTACCCTGCCGCGCTCTTATCTTTTTTTACTTTTACTAAGATTGCGCTGGCGCCGCTTTTCTTTACCGTAGGAGCCGCAGGCTTCTTCAGGAAAATCCCTTTCTTCACCGTGCTGTAGACGCTCAGGTACCGCCCCTCCGCCGTTTTTAATTTATATTTATACACCACTCCCTTTTTCATCGTTTTGTCTGCGTATTTCGTGGTCGTCCCTTTGGAAATGACTTTCAATAATTTATAGCTTCCGCTCCCTGCCGCCCGGTAAATTTTATAGCCCGTCGCGCCTTCCACCTGATTCCAGGTGAGTTTTACGCCAGACGATATGCCTTTTATTTCTGCAATCTGTGCGGAATGCGGCTGGTAGGGCTGAATGGAAAAGGTGTACTCCCCGCTTGCACCATAGCTTCTAATGATTCCCAGATAATACGTCCCAGCCTGCAGCTCCAGCTGCTCAGAAAACGGATAAGCCCAAGGCCCCAAATCCCAAACCTTGGTTCCAGACCCATTGTACAATTCCCACCCTGGCACCCGGGAGCTTCCATTGATTATGATTTTTGTCGTCTCCTTCAGCTTAAACTGAAAGAAATCCCTGTCGTCATTCTCTGCCAGCTGGAACGCATATTCCTTTCCCAGCTGAATCTTATTTGCGCTTGACAGCGAATTATTGGATCCGCCCTGCTCCTCCTCGAAGGTCTCCTTATCTTTCCTTGCGGTTAACAGCATTTTATAAGCGCCGTTCCGATCAAAGCGCCTGCTTATCTGAAAATAGTATTTCCCTTTCGTCAAATGAATCACTTCATGGCAATTATTGGCTCCTAAATGCTTTTCCCAAACCATGTTCCCATTTCCATCAAATATATTATAAGTATAATACCCCTGCGCTTCTGAGACATCAATGGTCAATTCAGATTGGGCTTTCAATGTGAAGCTATAAAAATCCCTTTCGTCATTGATTGCTATCTGCCCCCGGTAAGCCTTCCCCAAGGAAATTTTACTGGCAGTCTCTATGCTGTTATTGGAGCCGCCGTCCACCTCCGGAAAACTCTCGCCTGCCGCGTCATTTGACATTTGGAACTCATAAGTGCCCGTACATCCATTCGCCTGCATGACAGAAAACAGATATTGGCCGGAAGCCAGCACCAAATTTTCATCCAGGGAATTCCAGCCGGTCGTACTGTTCCTATTGGTTACGGCTGACCACAGCCCTTCCCCAGACATACGGTAAAGCGCATAGGACACATTCCCCATATCTGTCGACTTGGCGCTGATATGAAGCGCGCCGGACTGCTTTAATGTAAATTTATAGAACTCTCCTGTATGGGTTTCCGTGATGCTCCCACGGTACTTTTTGTCTAACTGAATGTTCGTCGGCGTATCCATGGTCTCCCCATACGCCGCCTCCGAGGCAAGCGCATCGCTTCCTTGGCAAAATAAAATCACAATGCTGCCCAATACCATCCATAACATCTTCTTCATAATCTTACCCCTTCCCTTTTTCATGGATTGCCCTGCAAGACCTCCAAAGCCTTCTGCACCTGGTTGTCATGCATGGGGTTGTACTCCGTATCGTCCTTCTCCTGGTATTCGTATTCCAGCTCAATATCCGGCTCGATCCCTACGCCATGGATGTAATTTCCTTTCGGCGTGAAGTATTTGGCCATGGTCATCTTCACGGCGCTCCCGTCTGACAGCGGGATAATCGTCTGCACGATGCCTTTCCCAAAAGTCTTGGTGCCAATCAAGGTGCCATATTCGTAATCCTTCACCGCCCCTGCGAAAATCTCGGAGGCGCTTGCGCTGTTCCCATTAATCAGGACAGCCAGGGGTATTTCCAGACAGTCCGCATCGGACTCGTAATCCGAGCGGTTGCCATACTTATCCTCTGTGTAGACGATAAGGCCCTTGGGCAGCAGGAGGTCTAACATTTCGCATACGCCGTTTAAGACGCCCCCGGGATTGTCCCTGAGGTCTACAATCATAGAAACCATGCCTTGCCCCTGGAGGTCCTTGATGGCTTGGCTAAACTGCTCCGGCGTGGAATCCGAAAATTCTGTAATCTGGATGAAGCCCACTTTGCCTTCTAACATCTGGTACTCTATCGTGGGCACCGAAATCTGGCGCCGCTCCACATAAGTCTCCACATAGTCGCTCTCGCCGCTCCGGGCAAGCTGCAGGCATACCTTGGTGCCCTCTGCGCCCTTAATCAGGTTCACCAATTCCGTCAATTCCTGGTTCTTCACTTCCACATCGTCTATTTTGACAATGACGTCCCCATCCTTCATCCCGGCCTCCTCCGCCGGGGTATCCGGGTACACATGGAGCACCGTCACGGCCTTGGTCTCTGCGCTCTGCTGGAGCACCACGCCAATCCCATAGTACACCCCCGTCGTGCTCTCATTGAAGGATGCATATTCCTCTGCGGTGAAATAGGCGGAATAGGGATCGCCCAAGCCATTCAATATGCCTGCGTATACGCCTTCCACCATGGCATCCGTGTCAATTTTCTCATAAAAATACTGTTCAATCAGCTTTGCGATTTCCGCTGTCTTCTCCTTCACCTCATCTTGGGAAAGCGCTTCCTGAATGGCCGACCCCGTGCTTTCGGCTTGCTGGCCTTGGCTCTTAGGCTGCAGGGACCTGACGCCGAATAACACCGCCAATGCCAATGCCATTCCCAGCGCAACCCCTTTGGCAAAATCCATCCGCCTCCTCTTCGGCGGCTCCTGGCGCGGCCAATCTTCCTCTAAATTCCATTCTTCCATATCCATAGATGCCCTCTTTTCCATTTCTCCTTGCACTCTAACCTTTATATACCTGACGCTTTCCTCAGCCTACACCCTCAAGTGCTTGCGGATTGTCATAAAGCTCCCCAAAAAGCCAATCCCCAGACCCAGCACCAGCGCCACCGGCACCAGCGTGGCGAATACCTTCTCCACTGGCAGGAAATCCAGTATCCCATTCAGCCAACGGAAACGCTCCCCCACATAGGCGATAATCTTCCGGTACATAATGAACAGCACCGACAATGGGATAACCGATCCAATCAGGCCAATCAGGATGCCTTCCACCATGAAAGGCGCCCGCACAAAGAAGTCCGTCGCGCCAATCAGCTTCATAATCCCAATCTCCTCCCGCCGGACTGCAATCCCGATGGTCACTGTGTTGCTGATCAAAAACACCGCCACGCAGAGGAGGATTAAGATAATCCCCGCCGACACATACCCAATCAGGCTGTTGAAGTCTGTCAGCGTATTGGCCGCCGCATCTGAGCTCTTCACTTCCTTCACCCCGTTCAGGGACGCAATGAAGGTGACCAGGGACTGCTGCATGGAAATGTCGTTCATGTACACTTCATAATGGGCGGAGTTTGCCAAGGGGTTATCCTCCGTAAAATCCTCTGCGATCTCCTCCGACCCCTCAAAATAAATCTTCTGGAATTCCTCCCAGGTCTCGTCCGCAGAGACAAACCGCTTCTTGGACACCTCCGCCCGCTTCCCAATCTGCTCCCCAATGGCATCCATCTGCGCCTGGGACAGCCCGTCTTCAAAGAAGACCGTGACCGCAACCCCCGACTCTACCTCCCGCACCACGCTCTGGAAATTCACTACCACAGAATAAAATATGCCAAACAAAAAAATACATGCAGACATTGTGGCAATCGAAGCCAGGGAGAACATTTTATTCTTCCAGATATTCCGGATTCCCTGCCACAGGGTATACAAAAATGTGCTAATCCTCATCGTAGCCCTCCATCCGGTCGTCGCTGACCACCACGCCCTTATCCATCGTAATGACCCGCTTATTCATCGCCCGCACGATTTCCTGGTTGTGGGTAACCACCAGGACGGTGGTGCCCCTTTGATTGATTTCATCCAAAAGCTTCATAATCTCCCAGGCATTGTGGGCGTCCAGGTTGCCTGTGGGCTCATCCGCCAAAAGGATTTTCGGCTCATTGACCAAAGCCCTGGCAATGGCTACCCGCTGCTGCTCTCCCCCGGAAATTTCTTTGGGGTAGGACTTGTACTTGGCCGCCAAGCCCACCACTGACAGCACCGCCGGGACCTTTCGGCGCATGGTCTTTACGGGCATCCCAATCACCCGCTGGGCAAAGGCCACATTCTCATAGACATTCCGATCCTTCAGCAGGCGGAAATCCTGGAACACCACGCCGATATTCCTGCGGAACCTAGGGACATTCTTATGGCGAATCCTCCCCAGCTTCTGCCCATTGATGGTAATGACGCCTTTCGTGGGCTCCAATTCCTTCAGCAGCAGCTTAATCAAGGTGGACTTCCCGGACCCG
>CAOKUK010000136.1 GCA_948472595.1 uncultured Eubacterium sp. | reverse complement strand
TTCATTGGGATTGGCGGCATCAGCATGAGCGGCCTGGCAGAGATTCTGCTGAAAGAAGGATTTGAGGTGTCCGGCTCGGACGCTAAGGAAACGGAACTGACAGAGCGGCTGGAAAAGCTGGGGGCAGCCGTTTACTATGGGCAGCGCGCCTCCAACATCAAGGACGGGGTGAAGGCCGTGGTCTACACGGCGGCAATCCATGAGGATAACCCGGAGCTTCGGGCGGCTATGGAACGCCAAATCCCCACCCTCAGCAGGGCGGAGCTGTTAGGGCAGATTATGGGCAATTACAGGCAGTCCATCGCAGTGGCAGGGACCCACGGCAAGACCACCACCACCTCCATGGCCACACACATCCTCTTAGAGGCCTGCGCAGACCCCACTGTATCCGTGGGGGGAATCTTACAGGCCATCCAAGGCAACATCCGCGTGGGCGGCTCAGAGGTATTCCTGACCGAAGCCTGCGAATACACCAACAGCTTCCTGCATTTTTACCCAAAATACGGGATGATTCTGAACATTGAGGAAGACCATATGGACTTTTTCAAGGATTTGGCCGACATTCGGAATTCTTTCCGCCGCTTCGCAAAAAATGTGCAGGCAGGCGGAACATTGATCTTGAATGGCGAAATTGAGCATTGGGAAGAGATTACCGAAGGGCTTGCCTGCCATGTGGCCACCTACGGCCTCCAGGGCTCAGAAGATTACTATGCCTCCAACCTCCAATTCCAGGAAAATGGCTGCCCCAAATTCGACTTGATGCATGGCCAAACCTTAGAAGGCTCCATCGCCATGGAGGTGCCTGGGCGCCATAATGTGTCCAATGCCGTAGCCGCCTGTGCGCTGGCATTGGAAATGGGGATCTCTTTTTCCTGCATTCAAAAAGCCCTGGCCGGGTTTAGGGGCACCGCCCGCCGCTTTGAGCACAAGGGCATGCTGGGGGGGGTTTCCATTGTGGACGATTATGCGCACCATCCCACAGAAATCGCAGCCACCTTAGCGGCAGCCAAGGACTGCGGGCGCAGCAGGATTGTCTGCGTGTTCCAGCCTCATACCTATACCAGGACCCAGGCCTTCTTGGATGAATTCGCACAGAGCCTGTCTGCAGCAGACCTGGTGGTGCTGGCAGACATTTACGCGGCCCGGGAAACGGACACCTTGGGGATAAGCTCCAAAGACCTCCAGAAAAAGTTACAAAAACTAGGCTGCGAATGCCACTATTTTCCCTCTTTTGACGAAATTGAAAATTTCCTGCTAAAAAATTGTATAAACGGCGACTTGTTGATAACTATGGGGGCCGGAGACATTGTGCAAGTAGGGGAACACCTGCTTGGACAATAGTTATCCACATTATCCACATTCGATTGGGGAAAACTTTCCCCTTGGGATGTGGATTTTTAAGTTGACATAAGGACTTTTATCCACCTTTCGACAAGATTCTGCATTTTCCGATAAAATGCGGGAATATCTGCATTTCCATGGCAGGGAAGGCGCTTTTTATCCACATTATCCACACTGTCCACAATTGCCCAATGCCTTGTATTTTATGGCTTTGCAGGAAAAATTCCACTTCTCTTTTTGCCGTTTTTATGCTATACTGAAAGCCACATGAAGCGTATCGATTACAGAAGGAAAACAATGCAACAGAACCTGGAGGGTATTATGGAAGACATCACTTTATACAAAGACAACGGCAATTCTACAACGGCAATCCCCAACCGCTTTATTGACGAATACATGACCGCCGCTAATGGAGAATTTGTGAAAATCTATTTATACCTGCTTCGCTGCATGAACTCACCGGACTGCAGCTTTTCCGTTTCCAGGACTGCAGATAAATTCAACCATACGGAAAAAGATATCCAGCGGGCGCTGCGGTATTGGGAGAAAATGCGCCTGCTGCGTTTAGAATATGACGAAGGGAAGTCTATCTCCGGCATTTACTTCTTGGATTCCCCTGACGGTCCAGAGGATGAGAAGGACGACACCGTCCCTTTAAAGAAGGCAGAGAACAGCCCTGCCGACTCCCCAGCCCTCAAGGGGCACAGGGAGGCTGCGCCCAAGAAGCCGGTTTACACCGCAGACGACATGAAGGCCTTCCGCCAGAAAGAAGAAGTGCAGGAAATGCTGTTTGTGGCGGAGCGGTATTTAGGGCGTCCCCTTACGCCTACCGATACCCAATCCCTGCTCTACTGGTACGATGGGCTCGGGTTCTCTTCGGATTTAATCGTCTATCTTCTGGAATACTGCATTGCAGGCGGGCACCGCAGCCTGCATTACATGGAAAAAGTGGCCCTGAATTGGAAAGATTCTGAAATCACCACCGTGGCGCAGGCCAAGCGGACAGCGAATACATACAACAAGCTGCGCAACGCCGTCATGAAATCGCTGGGAATCCAAGGGCGGAGCCTAATCCCGGCAGAAACGGCTTATATAGAAAAATGGAACAAGGAATTTGGGTTTGGGCAAGACATGATTGCAGAGGCTTGCAGCCGGACTATCTTGGCAATCCATCAGCCTAATTTTGAATACGCAGACAGGATCTTGGCCAACTGGAGAAAGCAGAATATACGGACGCTGGCGGCGGCAATGAAGGCGGATAAGGAGTTCCAGGCATCAAAGGCGGGAGAAAAGGGCGGGAAAGCAGCCATCGTGCGGACGGCGGCTGCCAATCGGTTCAACAGTTTTCCGCAGAGGACTTATAACCTCGATCAGCTAGAGGTGGAATTGCTCAATAGCGCACAGCAAGCATCTGCCACCCCTTAATAATTTTAAAAGGAGAGTCCCATGGCTTTAAGCAACACCCAATACAACACGTTAATCCGGCGCTATGAAGACCGCCAGCTTTCCAACCAGCATATCGTAACCGAACGCAAAAGCCGCCTTTACAGCCGCTTCCCTAGGCTTTCCGAAATAGACTGCGCCATTTCTTCCATTTCCCTAACCCAGGGAAAACGCCTCTTAGAAGGCGATGAAGGCGCACTCACAGAACTGAAAGCGCAGATTGCCGCCTTACATGCCGAAAAAGAGAGCCTCCTGCGCCGGAACGGATACCCAATCGACTATTTTGAGCCGCCTTATAACTGCCCTGACTGCAAAGACACCGGCTATATTGGCAGCCGGAAATGCCACTGCTTCCAGCAGGCGGCCATCGACCTGGTGTATACCCAATCCAATATTCGCCAGATTTTGGAATCGGAGAATTTTCAGCATTTCTCTTACGAATACTATCCCGATTCCCTCATAAACCCCGCCACAAAGCTTTCCAGCCTCGCCACGGCAAAACAGGCCGTGGCGCTGTGCAGGGACTTTATCGACACCTTTGACCAGGCATTTAAAAATTTGTTTTTTTATGGGGACACAGGGACAGGGAAGACCTTCCTGTCCAATTGTGTGGCGAAAGAGCTCTTAGATACCGGGCACTCTGTCATTTATTTCAGCTCCTCCTCCCACTTCCATATTTTTGAGAAAAACGACTTTGGGAGGGGAGAGAGCCCCAGCGAGGACTATCAGAATATATTCGGCTGCGATTTGCTGATTATTGACGATTTGGGAACGGAGCTTTCCAATTCCTTCACCACCTCGCGGCTGTTTTTGTGCCTGAATGAACGCATCCTGCGGCAGAAGTCCACGATTATTTCCACCAACCTGGGGCTTAGGCAGCTGGTGGACATCTATTCGGAGCGGACTTTTTCCAGGATTTCCAGCAATTATGCCATGGTAAAGCTTTTCGGGAACGATATTCGGATACAGAAGAAGCTGAAACGGCAATAAGTGTTCGTGCCTTCACAGTTACAAAAGGCAGCCATGTATGCCATCCTTACATGGGCACCCATCAACCATTACATAAAAATCAATGGAGGACATTGCGATGCAGCGTAACGAAAAAAACTATGAAACTGTCCCGGTAGGGTCTTTGGGCGTCATCCCTTTGGAGAGCTGCAAGGATTTAGGGAGGAAAATCAACAAATTCCTCGTGCGTTTCCGAAAGGAACGGGAGCATGAGCATGAAGACGACATTGCCTTCCGGGGCTACCTGCGTGACACATACCTGATGGAATGCGCAACCCCCCGCTTCGGCACAGGCGAGGCGAAGGGAATTATCCGCGACTCTGTCCGCGGCTTTGATTTATTCATTATGGTGGACGTGACGAATTACAGCCTGACTTACAAGGTATGCGGCAGGGAAAACCATATGTCCCCGGATGACCACTACCAGGATTTGAAGCGCATCATTGCCGCTGTGGGCGGGAAGGCAAGGCGCATTACCGTGATTATGCCTTTCCTCTATGAAAGCCGCCAGCACCGCCGCACATCCAGGGAATCTTTAGACTGTGCGCTTGCGCTCCAGGAATTGATTAATATGGGGGTGGACAATATTATCACCTTTGACGCACACGATCCGCGGGTGCAGAATTCCATCCCGCTGCATGGGTTTGAGACAGTGCAGCCCGCTTACCAGTTTATCAAGGGCATCTTCCGGGAAGTGAACGACCTGAAGATTGACAGCAAGTACATGATGGTGGTCAGCCCGGATGAAGGAGGGACCAACCGGGCGGTCTATCTGGCCAATGTGCTGGGGCTGGACATGGGGATGTTCTACAAGAGGCGGGATTACAGCCGGATTGTGGATGGGCGCAACCCTATTGTGGCGCATGAATTTTTGGGGGCCTCTGTGGAAGGGAAGGATATTTTTATTATCGACGACATGATTTCCTCTGGGGACAGCATGATTGACGTGGCCACAGAGCTGAAAAAGAGGAAGGCGAACCGCATTTTTGTGATATCCACCTTTGGGCTGTTTACCAATGGGCTTGCAAAATTTGACAAGGCCGTGGAGGACGGGATAATCTACAAGCTGGTGACCACCAACCTGATTTACCAGACGCCGGAGCTATTGAGCAAGCCTTATTATATCAACTGCGACATGAGCAAGTACATCGCCTACATTATCGATACGCTGAATCACGATACCTCCATCAGCGACCTGCTGGATCCCTATGAGAGGATTGAGGCGCTGGTGAAGAAATACAAGTCTGGGAAAAAAATAAAGTAGCAGGCGGCTTTTTCATCCAATAAGGATTCCATTCCACAAGGACATGCTCTCCTAATGGCAGAAGGAAAAGGACATTCTCCGCATCTTGGAAAATGTCCTTTTCCTATCATCTGGCAAAGCTTGCCTCATTCTACAATCTTATAGTAAGCCCTAGCTGTTATGCCGTACACAATCCCATAAATAACGGCGAATACGCCTACCGTGCTCGCAGTGCAGATTGCAAACAGCGGCATGTTCCGCATGCCAAACAGGAGGATTAGGCGGTTCAGCATAGGGAAGGCGATGGCAAGATGGACGCATGCCATGGCCAGGGGCAGGAAGAACACCTTCAGGATTTGGCTTCGGATGGAAGCCCTTACCTCTCTGCGGCTTAGGCCTACCTTCTGCATAATCTCAAACCGCTCCTTGTCTTCATACCCTTCGGAAATCTGCTTATAGTAGATAATCATTACGGTCGCCATCAGGAATACAAACCCTAAGAAGATTCCCAGGAACAGGAAGCCGCCGCTGAAAATGAGGAAGCTTTCCCGCATCTCCTCCTTGGAATCCACAGAGAAGCTGGCTCCCCCCGCCTCTCCCTGGCTGGCGTTGTATTCCTCCCGCAGCTGCATCACCCGGTTGGCGCAGCCCCTGCTTTCCTCTGGCGTGCCGCTGACGTCGGCAAAGATAAAATGCTGCACCTCGCTTGCATTTTTCCCAAAAGCCGCTTTCTGCATCTCATTAATCTGCTGGAGGACATTGCTGTTCTTCACCACCACATAATACACCTCATAGACAATCTCCGTCCCAAGGCCTTCCATGCTGAGTTCCTTTAAATAGGATTTCACCCGGAATCGCTTATCCTGAAACTGCAGGGTTTGCGCCTCTTTATCTCCCCTGTCTGTGTATACCAAGACCTCGTTCTCATCCAATTCCTGCCTGTCGCCTGTGAGGCGCTCATAATCCATCAGGTCTATCAGCTCCACCATGCACAGCTCCCCATTGGAGGTGTCAAACGCATCATCGTCTACTCTGACAAAATCTATCTTGCCGCCCTTTTTCCAGGCGGAACACCCCAGGCTGGAATACTCTGTCATGGCCTCAATGGAAAGCCCTGCTTCCCCCGCCGCCTGCTCCAAAAAACGCAGCGCCGTGTCCCGGGTCTCTTCTGTCATGCTGTACCCCTTCATGGCAATGTCTTTTGGGGAACGGGTGCCAATCACATCCTCGATGCCCACGTATAAGGAGAGGGTTCCAGACACCATCACCAGCACCATGGTACTCAAGATGCAGATGTTGGCAAGCCCCACCGCATTTTGCTTCATGCGGTAAATCATGCCCGACACGGAAATGAAATGGCTGGTCTTGTAATAGTAGCCCTTGTTTTTCCGCAGCAGCTTTAACAATGCGATGCTGCCTGCCATAAAAAGGCAGTAGGTTCCTATAATCACCAGGATGACTGCCAAGAAGAACAGGAGCAGCGCTTCCAAAGGCCTTTCCTCCAAAATGGCGATCCCATAGCCGGCAGCCAGGGTAAGGATGCCGAACAAGGCCAGCAGCCAGCGGGTCTTCGGCTCGGCTTCCCCCTTGCTTGCACTCTGCAAAAGCTCAATCGGCTTTGATTTCCATACCTGGTACAGGTTATAGGCCAGAGTCGCCCCGAAAATACCCAGAAACAGCAACAGCACGGAGCTTATGGCAGAGGACGAAATGTGAAAGCCAAAGGAAGCTTCCAGGTCGGTGACCCGAAGGAGCAGCAGGATGACCAGCTTATTGAGGGCAATCCCAGCCGCCAAGCCGCCCAGGATGCTGACAGAAGCCACCATAACCGTTTCCCAGAACATCATCTTGCCGATATGGCGTTTCCCCATGCCTAAGATGTTGAACAGCCCAAACTCTTTCTTCCTGCGTTTCATCAAGAAGCTGTTGGTGTAAAACAAGAATATCACGGAAAAAATTGCAATGACGCCAGAGCCCAGCCCCAGAATCATCTCCATGTCCCCCGTATGGGGCAGGTTCTCCAGCCCCGGATCCCTGCAGATGGCCGCCATAATATAATACATGGCCACAACGCCGATGGCGGTAATCACGTAGGGCAGGTAAAGTCCCAAGTTTTTCTTCAAATTCC
>CAOKUK010000135.1 GCA_948472595.1 uncultured Eubacterium sp. | reverse complement strand
GAAAACCCAGAGTACCAATCAATTTCTGGAAACCATACGTAAATATGAAACTGTAACCGAGCTGAACCGTTCTATGCTGGTGGAGCTGATAGATAGCATTTATGTGTATCAGGCGGAGGGAACCGGCAGAGATCGTAAGCAGAAAGTAGAAATTAACTATCGTTTCCTTGCGGGGTCTCAATGTGGTATTGCCTGATGGTAATGGCCGCATGGGTCGAATGTGGCACAGTCTCCTGCTGGGAAAGTGGAAGGAATTGTTCTTCTGGCTGCCGATTGAAGAATTGATACAGTCGCGACAGAAGGAATACTACGATGCCCTCGGCGCTGCAGACAAGCAAGCTGATAGTGCAGGATTTGTGGAATTGATGCTCGGAATCATAAGAGACAGTCTGACAGAGGTTACTGTTGTTGGTCAAAACACCGACCAAGATAAAACACCCATTGAGCGACTTCTTTCTGTTCTTGGCAATGATACGCTCTCAGCGGCAGACCTTATGGAGAGACTCGGACTTTCGCACAAACCGACCTTCCGTAAAAACTATCTGAATCCAGCCTTGGAGCAAACGCTGACTGAACGCACGATTCCCGATAAGCCAAATAGCAAGAATCAGAAGTACAGAAAACACAAGGGCTGAACGCAACGTTTCCTTAACCCAGTTTTGATATTACATCATCGATTGGCATACTTCTTTTCTCCATTATATTTCCCTCTCATCAACGAAGTTTCATAACAGTATCCTCTCCAAACCTGTCATATAGCTTTTCATGCATCTCCTCAATCAAATACCCATGCAAGCATGGCTATTTTCCTCATTGCTTGCGGGAATAAACTTATCAACATCTTCCCTGCCGATTTCATATTGCCAAACAAATTATTTACACCCGTTTTTATTCTACCATTTTCTATTATCAAAATCTAGCAATAAAGCCTCCCTTTTCATCTCACGAACCGCCTGCTTTGCCGCCCGGCCTCCCAAACCGAATCTCGCAATCCTTCCGATAAAAAGAAACCCCATAACAGCCAATGTCTCGATACCCTTCTGAGCGCAGCTCATCTGCGTACCTTCTGTCGTACGCCTGCTCCAGCGCCTTTTGGGCGTCCGTCTCCAATTCGTCAATAGTCGCCGAGACTTTCACCTCTATTACAAACGCCTTCCCCCGCAGAGAGGGGCTCCTTACCATAATGTCAGAGCGCCCATTGCCAGACTCGCGGTTTGATTTCACCAGGTAATCCTGGCTCTGGCTGAGGATTCCTGCTAAGAAGCCATGGTAGAAATTCTCTGCACTGTCGTAGAAGCTGATGATGCCAAAAAGCTGGCTGCGCAGCGCCTCCCCCATTTTCCCCGCATCCCCTTCTTCCATGGCATGGTACAGGCCATGGAAATCTTCCTTCTTTATCTGCTCGTGAAACCAATCCAAAATGGTATTCTCGTAAATGGTCATTACCTCCGTATTGGGGATACGAGCCTTCAGGAAAATATAGTTCTCTCTAAAATAAAAACTTTCCTTTGTCAGATACCCGGTAAAATAGAGGAAATTCCAAAGATTTTCCCCATTGGTGCGCATGTCCCCATAAGCGACTTCTTCCCGCACCTTGATGTCCAGCGTCCCCCCGCCCAGGAGCGCCTCCACCTTCCCTTTTGTCTCCCGATCAGCTCTGGCAATCAAGTACCGGATGATATCATTGGAGCTTGTATTAATCCAATATGGCCGCGGGAATGCGCCGATATCTGCCTCCAAATCGTATAAAAACTTTATCACGCTCCAGGGGTTATACACCTGCGTATCCCCGAACACATACCCGTCATACCATTCCTTCATGGTGGGGAAACGGCTCCCCACGCCGTAATCTCCCATCATCTTTTGTACCTCCGCCTCTGTGAACCCAAAGTGTTCGCTGTATTTTTTATCCAGCACGGATATGATATTCAAGTGATTCAGTCCCGTAAAAATGCTCTCTTTGGAAATCCGCAGGCAGCCCGTAAGGACGGCAAACTGCAGGCAGTCATTTGTCTTCAGAGCTGCCTCGAACAAGGAGCGGATAAGGCTTACCATTTTGCGGTAGAAGCCCTGAAAGTATGCATTTTCCAATGGAACGTCATATTCATCAATCAGGATAACTGTTTTCCTGCCTGTAATCTTATGCATGCACCTGCAAAAGAGCTGGAGTGAATTCCGAAGCTCCCCCTCCCCCGCTTTCCCCTCCGCAACCTCAATATACTGCTCATACTCCCACAAGGAGAGACGCTCCTTCCCAGCCTCCACAATGCCCCGATGCCGCTCAAACTCCGTGGCCACTGCGTTCTCTATCATGTAATAGGATGTCTCATAATCTTCCTGCTTGGCGGATTTCAGCGTCAGCTCCAATACAGAATATTGACCCATTTGGCTCGTATAACGCTCTCCCGCATCCATAATTTTCAGCCCTTGGAATAGAGCCCTATTTTTGGCATTCCTCTCTGTATCCCTGGTATCCTCAAAAAAATACCGGAGCATACTCAGATTCAAGGTTTTGCCAAAACGCCTGGGGCGGGTAAACAGATTTACCTTCCCTTTTAAGTCTAAAAGCTCCTTGATAAATAACGTCTTGTCCACATAATAATAGCCTGTCATAATTACATCTTCAAAATTATCCACGCCCACCGGCAATGCCTTCCTCATCCATTTACCTCCATTCTTCCTCCAAAAATCCCTTATTTCCATAAAAATCCCTGCATCCAGGCCTTCCGCCCATCCTCGTTCTTTCTTGTCCTATATTATACCCATTTCCCATTTCAGCGTCAACGATTGCCTGCCGCCCATGGCAAAATCCAATATTGTATGTTATAATTCTATTAATCTGTGCGCTAGGGCAATTTTCTCGAGAAGATGCGCCAAGCGCAAGGAGCTGTCTTTTGCGCAGCAAAACTTCGAAATGGAGGCCAATAAATGGGAAGCTATTTGAATCCGGGAACGAAAGGGTTTCGGGAAAGTTTAAATTCAGAGATTTATGTGGATAAAACAGGCTTGATTGAAAAAACCAACGCCGTCTTAAATACAAGGCAAAAATATGTGTGCGTCAGCCGCCCAAGGCGTTTTGGGAAATCCATGGCCGCAGATATGCTGGCGGCGTATTATGACTGTAGGGAAAACTCATCCGAACTATTTGACAAGCTGGCAATCCGTAAATCTAACTCCTATCGTGCGCACCTGAACCAATATGAGGTAATAAAAATTAACATGCAGCAGTTCCTAAGCCCTGCCCATAGCGTGGATGGAATGCTGTCAAAACTCTCCCAGTATCTGCTATTTGACTTAATGGAATCATTTTCAGGGGTGCATTTCCGCGATAAGGACAGCCTGGTCCAAGTAATGAAAGATATTTTCGCAAAAACAAAAATCCCTTTTGTAATCTTAATTGATGAATGGGATTGTCTGTTCCGAGAGTACCGCCATGACCAGACATCCCAAAAGCAATACCTGGACTTTCTTCGGCTTTGGATCAAAGACCAGGATTTTATCGCATTGGCCTATATGACCGGAATCTTACCCATCAAGAAATATGGCTCGCATTCCGCTCTGAATATGTTCACGGAATATTCTATGGCAAATGCGCGCAATATGGCGGAATATTTTGGCTTTACAGAGGAGGAAACAAAGGCTCTCTGTGAAAAATACAAGAGAAATTTTGAGGAAGCAAAGGGCTGGTACAATGGCTATGAGCTTGTGGCTATGGAAGGGGAGGTTCCCCAGAAGCAAGCTATGTACTGCCCAAAATCCGTCGTGGACGCCATGCTAAGCGGAATCTATGACAATTACTGGAACCAGACAGAGACTTATGAGGCGCTGCGGATTTATATACAAATGAATTTCGATGGATTAAAGGATGCTGTCGTCAGGATGCTGGCAGGGGACAAAGTGCGAATTAATATAGGAACCTTCTCAAATGATATGACAACATTCCAAAGCAAGGACGACGTCCTGACTTTGCTGCTGCACCTGGGATACCTTAGTTACCACTGGCAAGATAAGGCCGTCTCTATCCCAAACAAAGAAGTTTCCCAGGAATACGTCAATGCAATCAGCACCATGGACTGGCGCGAAGTGCTGCATTCCGTAGAGGCCTCCCGAAAGCTCCTGGAAGATTTGTGGAATCTGGATGGGGCGGCCGTAGCGGAAGGGATTGACCGCGCGCACCGCGAAATCTCTGTCTTGCAATACAATGATGAAAATTCCTTGTGCTGCGCCATCCAACTTGCATTTTATTTTGCCAAGGAATATTATACCATTATTCGGGAACTCCCCACAGGCAAGGGGTTTGCAGATATCTGCCTCCTTCCCAGGACGCTCCATGCAGATAAGCCGGCAGCAGTGATTGAATTGAAATGGGATAAATGCGCTGATGGGGCGATTGCCCAGATAAAAGAGAAAAACTATGCAGACGCCTTGAAAGAGTACCATGGTAACCTGCTCTTGGCAGGCATTAACTACGATAAACAAACAAAAAAGCATAGCTGTATCATTACAAAAATGGACTGGAAAGGCAATGCGCCTACACGTTAACACAACAAGGACTTTCCTAAGATAAAAAAGCATTCCCCAAGCCTTAGGGAATGCTTTTATTTCATCTATATGGATTATCCTTATTGGCGTTAGCTATTCTTCTTACCAAGCTTTGCCGTCACTTTTCGTTCCTGCCACTCTCCGTTCACATTGGATTGGAGGGTAATCTCTACCTCTGTTCCTGCCTCATAATATTGAATGATTTCCTCTAAATCCTTCATGGAGCGCACCTTGCGGGTGTCAAACCCTGTCATGACGTCGCCCTTGTTGATGCCTGCCTGGGCGGCTGCGCTGTTCTCCTGAACTAAGGTGATATAAAGCCCTTCCGGTATGCCAAAGCCTTGGGACATCTCTTCTGTCACATCTGACCCAGCCACGCCCAGATATGCGGACTTGGACTCATCGACTAATTCCCTGGTAATTAAGGAATTGATAATCGGCTCTGCGGCGGAAATCGGGATGGAGAAGCCCATGCCTTCCACCTGGGTGTCGGAATATTTCACGGAGTTAATGCCAATCACCTCGCCTTTCATGTTCAGAAGCGCGCCGCCGCTGTTCCCTGGGTTGATGGCTGCGCTGGTCTGGATTAAGTCATTGGTGATGGAAGCCCCTGTCTGCTCGTCCTGCACAGTCACTTCCCGCTCCAGGGCGCTGATGACGCCTGTGGTTACAGACTGCCCATAGCCCAAGGCATTCCCAATGGCTACAGCTCCTTCGCCTACCTTCAGCTTGCCGGAATCTCCCAGGGTGGCCACCTTGATTTTCTCCATAGTCTCGCTGGGGATGTCCTTGATGTCTACGGAAACCACTGCCAAATCCGTGCTGGAATCCGTGCCTTTAATTTCTGCCGTCACTGTCTGGTTGTCGATAAAGTTCACGGTGAGCTGGGTGGAGTTCGCAACCACATGGTTGTTGGTGGCGATATAGATTTCCTCCTCTGTCTGCCCGATAATGATGCCGCTGCCCGCACTCTCCGTATCCTGCACATAAGAACGGCCAAAGAAATCATAACCCATTTCCTGCTGCCCCATATTGGTAAGGGACACGATGGAGGGCATCGCATTTTCCACGATGTCGGACACATCAGACATTGTGGTGGCCGTGCTCACGCTGGTGGCGGACAGCCCGTTGCCGTTATTCGTAACCCCATTTGCATTGTTATTTGCCGAAGAGCTTATGTTAGCGCCAGGCTTTCCAATGGTATGTTCAAATCCCAGCCCGGTCCCATAGAACACAGTAGAAGACACAAGGCCGAAAACAACGGCGATTGCTGCGCATTTTGCCAACGACATGCCAAAGCCTCTGGGCTTTTTCTCCTTTGCCGCCTTCTGGCGTTTCTGCCGCTTGGAAGCCTTTTTCCCATCCTGGCCCTCTGGGGAATGCCACTGGCCGGCTTGGTAAAACTGCTCCCTGCCAGAAGCCGCATGATTCTGGGAAGCGCCTGAAACTGCTCCTTCTTGGGAATTGCTGTTATAAGCTGTGCCATCTTGGGAAGCAGCGCCGTATGGTGCGCTTTCATTCCGAGGGGCGCCATATACTGCGTTTTCATTTTGGGCGCTGCCATAGGCCATGCTTTCCTTTTGGATGTTTCCATACACAGCGCCTCCACTCTGAGCATTGCCATAAACCGTTTCTTCATTTTTTCCAGTTGGAACGCTTCCATAGGCTGCAGTTTCATTTAAGCCGCCGGCCTGCACATATGCGCTGTCCTCTTCATGCGCCTGAAATGTCTGGGCGTCTGGCTGTGCGCCGCTAGAAGACGGGCTATCCGTCTGGCTGTTCCCACTGTATGGGCTGGCTGGCCGCCCCTCCCCAAAAGATGGGGCGGCAGATTCCCTTATGGCAGAAGCCCTTTCCTCCTCTTCCTTCCTTTCATAATAATTGGGGTTGCGGTCTTGATTTTCCTGGTTGCGGTAGCTATATGAGTAAAAAGAATCAGAACCATTGTTCCCATTTTGGCTGTTGAAGTTTGTATTGTTGTTTTCCATAACAATTTCTCCTTTCTTCTGCTTTCCTTTATTTTTTAAGTCTCGCTTTCTTGGAATCCCTTTGCTTTCTTTGTTTCTGTAAGCAGTTTACGGAAAATTTGTGTCGGAATTGTGACAACAATTTTAAAAAAACGTGTTTTTCGGCAAAAAAATCGCCGCCTTAGAAAAAGCAGCGATTTTCATTCTTTATTCCACTGTCACGGATTTTGCCAGGTTCCTGGGCTTATCCACATCGCAGCCCTTGCCTACGGACACATAGTAGCTAAACAGCTGCAAGGGGATAATGGCCAGGGAATTGGTAAAATAGCGGTTTGTCTGGGGAATGTATATCACATAATCCGCCGCCTTCTCTATCTCCCGGTTCCCCGTATTGGTCACCGCCAGCACAAAAGCCCCGCGGCTCCTTAACTCCACAATGTTGCTGATGGTCTTTTTATACAGCTCCTCTTGGGTCACTACAGCCGCCACCAAAGTTCCTTCCTCAATCAGGGAAATCGTGCCATGCTTCAGCTCTCCTGCCGCATAGGCTTCGGAATGGATATAGGAAATCTCCTTCAGCTTCAGGGAGCCTTCCATGGAAATGGCATAGTCAATGCCGCGGCCTACGAAGAACACATCCTTTGCGTCAATGTAGCGGTTGGCAAAATGCTGAATCCGCCCCTTGTTGCTCGAAAGCATC
>CAOKUK010000134.1 GCA_948472595.1 uncultured Eubacterium sp. | reverse complement strand
GACCAGGACGCAGCCGTCAACGGCAGCCTGCCAGACGATTTGAAGAACCTTTCCAGCATCCGGGAATATACTGGCTGCTACCGTTACAAGATTGAGTATTCCCTGGATGGGAAGGAATGGCATTCCTTAGTGGACAAAAGCAGCTATAGCGTAACTCCCTTCCAGGGGCAGGATACCTCCCATGATTATTACGAGCTGAAATCGGGCGTCCCTATGCGCTATATACGTGTTACCAACCAGGGAGAGACGCCTGCCCACGGCAAGTTTGCCATCAGCGGCCTCCGCCTGTTTGGGACAGCGAATGGGGAAGCGCCAGGGCAGGTAAGCCATATTGCCTTAAGCCGCATCCCAGGCCAGGATGAACGCAGCGTCCAGGTGTCCTGGAATCCCGTGCCGGGGGCGGAAGGCTATATCATCCGCTATGGCACGCATGAGGACAGCCTGAATATCCACCACCAGGCCATCGGCCAGACTACGGCAAGGATTGGCAGCTTAAGTAAAAACCGGAGCTATTATTTCCGGATTGACACCTATAATGGCAGTGGAAGGACTGTCGGCACTGTCATAGAGAAAATCCCTGGTAATTATGGGTCCATTTCCTATGAAAGGATTTCTGTTACGACTGGGGTTGGGGAAGAGCCGGAACTGCCTGCATCCGTACAGGCAGACACCTCCAAGGGAAAGGAGGACATGGCCGTCCGTTGGGAGCCTGTGGGAGACAAATCCCTGCTGGAGCAGCCCGGAACCTTTGAAGTTACCGGCATTGTCTGTGAAACCAGGGACGCCGTCCGCGCCCAGGTCACTGTCAGCCAAGCCATCGGCGTGCAGGCTGTATCCTTGGGGATTGCCAAGGGCCAGCAGCCTGCCCTCCCAGAAAAAGTAAAAGTATACTACAGCAACGGGACAGTCCAAGAGCGCAGCGTATCCTGGGATCTGACCGGGGCAGATTTCCATACAGCGGGCGTTGCGGAGGTGACGGGCATTGCAGGGAGCCAAATAGCAAAAGCCCATGTCCGTGTGGCGGCAGATGCCGGGATTGATTTCACCACCCCCATCGGAACCAACCTAGCCTTAAATGAGAACGGCCTGGCCGCTCCCGATTCCTGGCCCCGTACCTTGGCTTATTATTCCTGGAAGGGCGACTATGCCCACAACGCTACGAATGGCAGGAAGGATTTCGTAAGCAATTCTGCAAAAGTAATCTGGTGCGATTATGAAAATAATTCCTACCACACCAATACAAATGCAGAACCCGGTGCAGCTGATCATGTGCCATTCCTGGCCACGGCCTTTGGCGAAAAAGGAAAGGCAGACAACGCCAGCCAGCGGAAGTATACCGTCAATCAGGTATCCATTGGCTTTATGGAAGAGGATGGGGACAGCGCCGTCAAAGTCCGCCTGCCCTCCGACTACAAAATCGAATATTACAGCGCCAACAATGGCATACTCCCGGCAGAGTCATTAAAGGCCAATTCCGCCTCCGATTACGGCAACACGAAATCCTTTGGCGCTTCCCCAATCAACGCCCAGGAAGGATGGACGGAAGTCGCTTATATTGGGGGAAAGCCCTCCATCCCATCCGTAAGTGATTTCAAGCACATGGTGGACGTAAAATTTGAGCCAGTGCAGACAACGGTCATTCGCCTGACCCTAACGCCCCAAGCCAGGAACTGGACAGGGTTAGAGGAGCTGGAAGCTTACTACATCCCTGTAGCCCAGCATTCCAGTTATGAAGTGGAAGAGATTAAAATTGACGGCAAAGATGTGCTAAGCCAGTTTTCTCCAGGCGATAACGCCTTAACCTGGGAATCCCCAGAGGGCGATATCACGGCATCTGCTACCAATAATGCCGCCATCACCATCCTAAAGCCAGCCAATGGCACGGCAAAGCTTATTTTCCTCCCGGAAAACGGCGATGAATCCCAGAAAAAGGAATATGCCATAACGTTTCAGCCAGGAAATAACCCAGGGGGAGATAACCCAGGAGAGGATGAGCCAGACCCGCCTGCGCCAGACCCGCCTGCGCCCTCTGTCCAGGTAGGGAAAGTAACCGCCCTGAAAGCCGCCCCATCCCAAACCAGCATCAAGCTCAGCTGGAAAAAGGTCCCAGGCGCATTGGGTTATTTGGTGTTCCGCAGCCAGCCAGGGAAAAAAGCATATAAACAAATCGCAGACACGAAGAAAAACAGCTATACGAATAAAAAGCTAACCTCTGCCGCTCCTTACAGCTATCAGGTATGCGCATACAAGAAGGATGGGAAACATACCATCAAGGGAAAACCCTCTTCCACTGTAAAAGCGCTTACCAAGCCTTGTGCGCCATCTTCCGTGAAGATAAAGAACACTTCAAAGGCCGGCCAGAGGACAAGAGCCACTGCATCCCTGTCCTTCGAGAAAGTATCCAGGGCTACTGCATACCAGATTTACAAATATGACAGGAGCAAGAAGAAATATCGGCTGTCATACCGTATAAAAGGCGGCAAGCTATATAAATACAGCCAGAAAGCAAAAAAATATGCCTTTGCGGGCAAAGTGAAGGCCAAGAACGGGAAAATCACCTGCACGCTGAAGAACCTGGATTTCAAGAAGGAGAAATCACAGTCTTATAAGATAAAAGCCCTTGTAAGCAGAAAGGGGTATCAGACCCAGGCGGGGGCGTATAGCAAAAAAGTTACGGTAAAGTAAAGCCGTCTTTTCATTGATAGAGCGGAGGCAGTTTGCTTTTTTCTATGGAAATGGTAAGAATGTCTATCCTGATAGAAAGATATATGGTATACTGGAATCAAAAAATGCGGAGATACCAATGAATCATTTAAATTTTTTGTTTTTTGAAGAATATAAAAGATTAGATAAGTTATGCGGGGATATTTATGGAGAGCGGTTTGGCGTAACGCATTATATTGACCATATGAAGTCAGTGCCAATCGGAGATTACAGAAATATAAGGAATTGGAAAGCGGATTTAGACCAATTAAAGCACCTTCGTCATCTCCGCAACCATTTGGCCCATACAGAGAATGCATTTGATGAGGACATCTGCGAACAGGAGGACATTGATTGGATTAAAAATTTTCATCATCGGATTTTAGACAGGTCCGATCCAATTGCCCTGCTATATCAGCTATCAAAGAAAGAACAAAAAGAAAACGGGCAAAAGAAGGCGCAAATAGCAAAAGAAGTCCCGAAATATAGCAGCAGCGCTCTATTTGTTTGGGCAGGAATCATCGTTATGGTGATTGTTATAATGATTGCCGCCGGACTCATTAAGCTGTTCCTTTAATTCCCCCATGTCCGGCTATGATACCAGCAGCTATGGGCGGGCGTCCCGCCCATAGCTGCGTCCGAACAGCCCAACATATGGAAAGGATAATCCCCCATGCTAACTCCCCGAAAGTATTTCCGCGCTTTATCTATCGTCTTGTTTTGCGCATTCCTGTCCTATACAGGGAAACAATCCCCTGCCCCCATTTCCGGCAGCCCTGCCCCAGGCGGGGAGCCCAGGATGGAAATCACCCTGGCCATCTGGGACGCCGACCAGGCGCTGGCCGGCGATGAAGTCCTGGATACCCTGGAAGAAAAATTCAATATAGACATTATCCCCATTAACATCACCTGGGATGATTATGAACAGAAAATTAAAATGTGGGCTGCCTCAGGGACTCTTCCAGACCTCTTTGTAGGGGATTTCCGCAATTCCCTTTACTACCCCAAATGGATTCAGCAAGGCCTAATCCATGAAATCCCCCAAGACCTGTCTGCCTATCCCCATCTGAAAGAGTATCTCTCCGCACCTTTCGCCGAAGAGGCAAAGTTCCATGGAAGCTTGTATTGTATCCCGCGGAAAAGCTACCCTTCCCAGGCATGGACCAGCATTGACCGTATGATATGTTACCGCTGGGATTTGGCGCGGAAGGCAGGGGTTACAAAAGAGCCGGAGACATGGAGGGAATTTCAGGCCATGATACAGAAGATTATTGAAGCGGATCCGGAAGGGATGGGCATCCGCGGCCTTACTTCTGCCCATAAGAATCTTTTGAACGGCGTTTTTATGCCATAT
Organism: uncultured Eubacterium sp.; assembly: GCA_948472595.1. Taxonomy (GTDB): domain Bacteria; phylum Bacillota; class Clostridia; order Lachnospirales; family Lachnospiraceae; genus Petralouisia. The sequence goes on along the minus strand of CAOKUK010000134.1, from coordinate 3,153 downwards.
GCCTGTCCGATTGCCTTAGACAGCGGGAGCGTGTTCCGCTGGGTGGAAGCGGCGGACGGGACTTACCAGCCTGCATATTTCTGCGAGGATTTACTCCCAGGCTTTCATCTGGCGCGGGAATTTTATGAAAGCGGCGTGATAGACCCGGAGATTATCATGACGACAAATGCGTCTGCCAACGAGGGGTTCCTGAAAGGGGAAAACGCTGCGATTGCCATTTCGGGCGGGTTTGGGAATAAATACCTTACGATTGGGCGGTATTGGGAAGAGTACCATGAGGGGACCTATATGGAGGATGTGAAGGCATTGGGGCTGATGCCGGATAAGGACGGGAAAAAGGCCTATTCTGTCTATGGCTATGCTTGGAGCGAGAGTTATATCAATGGTGCGGCTGAGGAAGAAAAGGTGGATAAGATATTGCAGGTATATGATTACCTCCTGACAGAGGAAGGCGCATTTTTTACGACTTACGGCCCCAAAGGGGAACTGTATGACGTCCGGGACGGCAAGGTGGCGCTGAAGGACAGGGAGAAGGATGTGGGCTCTCAATATCCGTCCACCTCAGCGCTTTCCCAACTGGTGCGGTGGCTCCCATCGGAATATGACAGCAGGTTCCCGCCCTATTGGCCTTTGGCATATAACCAGGTAGACAAGGAGCGCGCAGAGGAAGCGGGGCAGATTGAGATACCGAAAGATTGCCAGGAATGCTCCAAGGTGATGATGGAGCTGGGGATTGGCTTCTCCATCCATGCGGAGGAAGATTTCCTGGCCATTATGGCAGGCAGCCGGCCGGTGGAGGAGATGTGGGAGGAGATTGTGAGGCAGTATGAGCAGGAAGGGCTTCAGGATGTGATCCGTAAGGTGAACGAGGCTTTAGGGGATAGTAAGGAGGGAGCCCATTGCGTTTTTGGAAAGGAAGCTTGGCAAAGCAAATAAAATATATTATTGGGATTGCATGCCTTGCTTTTTGCATCCTATGTATTTTTATCAATGGTTCCGTCAAGGAAATCATGCACTTGGAAGCAGACGAATATACGAAGGTGACGGCGGTAAGCTACCAGAACCAGATTGCGTTAGTTTATGATAAAATGGAATCATTTTTTATGAGCATGAGCGGAGAGGAATGGATACAGGAAATTTTCTCTGGCGATATGGGGCGGAAGGCGGCCTATATCTATGATGCGGAAGAGAGGCTGGCGCAGTTTAAAATCCTGGAGCCTTTTATTGTGGATATTGCCCTTGCCAGCGATACCGTGCACTATTCCAATGTCTTTGGGAAAGAGACCCTGGATGGGCTGCGGGCTGGTATGGGGTCTTCTGCGTTTCGGTGGGCAGGCGTGATACCCCAGGAGTTCCGGGATTTTAAGGGAAGGGCGCCGGTATTTGTATATGCTGGGGCTGTTTACCAGGATACGGAAAATATCGGGGCAATTGTGATTTCTGTAGACGCTTCATTTTTGCAGGATGAGGGCAGAGAGATGGGCAATTCTTACCATATGCTTGCGGATGAAGAAGGGATTGTTTATCCAATCCATCTCCCGGAAGGGCTGAAGGGTGAGCTGTATGCAAAATGGAGGGAAGGCCCCCGGGCAGGGGACAGGAAGGAGATGCCTTTTTATTTCCATTCGGCCTACCTGCAGGATTTGGGGTGTTATCTGGTCAGCATTTTGGATACCAGGCATATGGATATGGAGCTGTCTGCTGTCAGCAGGCTTATATGGCTCTGCCTCGTGGCGCTGGGAGGCGCTTCTGTCCTGCTGTTTTTCGTGATAAACAAAGGGTTTGTAAGGCCTTTGGGCAGGTTCTGCCGCATCATCCAGGGGATTCGCCAGTCAGGGCAGCGGAAGCTGGATGGGAAGATGGAATTGAAGGGATGTGCGGAAATGGAGGCAATTGGGGAGGAATTCCAGGGGATGATGGAGGATATCCAGCAGATGAACCAGAAGATTTTTGACAATGCGACAGCCTTATATGAGATTGAAATCCAGAAAAAGGAGGCGGAACTGGCCTTCCTGCGCAGCCAGATCGATCCCCATTTCTTATACAATACGCTGGAGGTGGTCAGGCGGATGGCCATGGTAAAACATGTCCCGGAGATTGCGGAAATGGTGGTGGATATAGGGAAAATCTTCCGCTACAGCGTCAAGGGGGAGGACATGGTCAGCTTGAAGGAGGAGATTGGGATTATCAAATCCTATCTCCATATCCAGCAGATGCGGTTTGAAAATAAAATCAGCGTAAGTTATTTTATATCAGAGGAAGCCCTGTCTGTGGTCATGCCAAAGATGCTGATCCAGCCCCTGGTGGAGAACGCCATTTTCTACGGCCTGGAACCTGCCAACCAGGCAGGGAGCCTGTATATTGGCGCAAGGGTGGAAGAAGGGTGCCTGACAGTCACGGTCAAAGATGACGGGGTTGGGATCCGGGAAGGAGAACTCTGCAGGCTGAGGGAACGGATGCGGGACGGGAAATGGGACTCCAACGCCCATATCGGGCTTATGAATGTCCATATGAGGGTGCGCCTGCATTTTGGGGAACCCTACGGCCTTACAGTTGAGAGCAGCAGGGAGGATGGGACGACCGTTACCATGCGGCTGAAAGCTCAGAAAGGCCAGGCGCGGTAAAAGATAAGGAGTGAAAAGATGTTCCAGGTATTGATTGCAGATGATGAGAAAACGGTGCGGGATTCCCTGAGAGAATCTATTTCATGGAAAGAGCTGGGCCTGGAGGTGGCGGAGGTTGCCAGCAACGGGTATGAGGCTGTCGGGATTGTAAGGAGCAGGCAGATTGACATTGCGGTACTGGATATCCGTATGCCAGGCATTGACGGGCTGCGGCTGTGCGGCATGGTAAAAGAAGAGAACCCGGCAATCCAGGTTATTATCATCAGCGGCTATGCGGAGTTTGAGTATGCCAGGAAAGCCATTGGGTACGGGGTATTAGGCTATTGCTTGAAACCGCTGGACTATTCTGAGGTGACGGCCTTTCTGCTGCAGGCCGTGCGGAAGCTGCGGGAAAAGAACGGGGCGGAGCCCAGGGATTTGCTGGAGGCTTCTATGGAAAATGATACGGAGACAGTGGCAGCTGTCTTGAAAGAATATGGCTTCCCATCGGATTCCTGCTATGTGGCAGCAAGCGCAGGGGAAAATGCCA
>CAOKUK010000133.1 GCA_948472595.1 uncultured Eubacterium sp. | reverse complement strand
AATGTGATTTATGGCCAGCTGAGCAATTATTTTACGACCCACACGGACTGCAACCAGCGGGACGAACGGCTTTCCTGGAGCGGCGACACCCAGGCCTTTGCGCAGACTGCCGTTTATAACTTTGACTCCACGGCCTTCTTAAATGAGATACAGGACATTTACAAGGAAAATACCCTAATCAAAGGATATGTGCCCTCTGTCGCAGACCAAATCAACGGCTATTTCCAAAACTGGGCGGCGGGCTGGAGCGATGTGCTGGTCATCCTGCCTTGGGTGCTTTACCAGCAGACAGGGGATGCTGCGGCTCTGACAGGCAGCTGGGATGCGCTTGTACGCTATATGGACTACATGCACAGCCATGAGCGGGGAGCTGACCAGGCGCCGGCCTCTGGCAACCAAAATTACGGCGACTGGCTTTCCTTCCAGGGAACCAGCGTGGAAGTGATAAATGACTACTACTACGGCTATATGCACCAGTTGATGGCCAAAATGGCCGCCATTATCGGGGATACGCAAAGAGAAAAAGAATACAGCCAGAAATTTGAAGCCATTAAGCAAAAATTCCTGGCCACCCATGTGGAATTCCGCAACGGGAATCTGACCATCAAATCCAAGGAAGGCAACGTCGGTCTGCAGTTCATGAACTGGACGGACAAGAAAGGCGTGTGGGAAAACAATTCCCAGACTTCCCTCATCTGGATGCTGAAGCTGGGCTTCTACGACAGTGAAAAGATGCGGCAGGCCGCAGAACGGCTCCTGTTAGAAAACATAAAGAATGAAAATCCAGACCCTGGGAGCATCCGCGCCAAATATGGCCAAAATACCCTGGCGGTGGGATTCTTGGGCTCAAATGTGATTACCCCTGTACTGTCTGAAATGGGGCATACGGACGTCTCCTATGACCTGCTGCTGCAGGAAGGGCAGCCATCCTGGCTTTTTGAGGTGCTGGCAGGCGCCACCACCATGTGGGAGCGCTGGAATTCCTACACCCCTGGCGTAGGGTTTGGGGACAGCGAGATGAATTCCTTCAACCATTATGCCTATGGTTCCGTCGTAGAATGGATGTATGGCTATATGGCAGGCATCCAGGCAGACATAGAAAACCCCGGTTTCCAAAATATCATCCTGCAGCCTACGCCAGACACTGGAGAGGCCTACAACGGCCAGGAGCGCATCCGCTCGGTGGAAGGCAGCTATGATTCTTACTACGGGACTATCCAAGTCGCCTGGAAAGGCGATGGGAAAAACATCACCTCCTACCATGCGCAGATTCCGGCCAACACCACCGCCACCCTTTACCTTCCCTTAGAAGAAGGCTCTCTTCAGGCTGCAGGGCAGGCTGGGACAATAGAGGCGGCAGCCAGCAAAGAAAATGCCTTCCCCGCCGGCGTCACATACCAAGGCATGGAAAATCATAACGGCCTGCAATGCGCCAAATTTACGCTTGCTTCCGGCGGCTATGATTTTAAAGCGTCGAATGGGGCATTGGAGGTATCTTACAGCGAAGGCTACCAAAGCGGGGGAAATTCCGGCGATGATAAGCCCATTGCCGTTACAGGCCTATCCGTGGCGCCCACTGAAAAAGAGCTAAAGGCCAACGAGACACTAAAGCTAGAGGTAACCGTATTCCCGGCAAATGCCGCAAACAAAGAGGTTGCCTACCATTCCGCAGATGAAGGCATTGCCTCCGTAGACAGCCAGGGAATTGTCACGGCCAAAAAGGCCGGGACCACTGCCATAACTGCGGCAAGCAAAGAAAACCCAGACATAACCGCAACCTGCACCATCACTGTCCGCACAAATGAGACTCCAGGGGATAAGGACGTCAAAGTGTCCGCCATCTCCCTCGCGGCAGGAAAATCCAGCTTATTCACGAAGGAAACTACCGTAGTAAAAGCCACGGTTTCCCCTGCGGATGCCACGCAGAAGGGCGTTTCCTGGAAATCCTCAGACAAATCTGTGGCTTCCGTAGACTCCAAGGGAAAAGTCACAGCCAAAAAAGCCGGGAGCGCAAAGATTACCGCCACCGCCACAGACGGCAGCAAGGTTACCGGAACATGCACCATCACCGTGGTAAAGCCTGCTGTCAAGCTCAACGCCAAAAAGGCAAAGCTCCAGGTGAAGAAGAACACCGCCGCCTTAAAAGCCACAGGCTTAAAGAAGGGCGACAAAATCAAAGGATGGCGGTCTGGCAATCCCAAAATCGCCACAGTGTCCAAAAACGGAAAGGTCACAGCCAAAAAAGCCGGCACGGTTAAGATTACCGTCTATACGGCAAAAGGAGCCTCTGCCTCCTGCACCTTCCAGATTATAAAAGGGAAGGTGAAAACCTCCAAACTGGCCGCAAACGCCAAAAAATTGACTTTAAAGAGAGGGCAGAAACATCAGCTGGCCATCACCAGAACGCCGATTACAGCCACGGAAAAGATTTCCTACACCTCTTCCAACAAGAAGGTGGCGTCTGTAAACGGCTCCGGAAAAATCACGGCAAAGAAGAAGGGGAAAGCAACCATTACTGCCAAGACTTCAAATGGCAAGAAAGCAAAAGTCGCCGTTACGGTAAAATAACACAGGCAAAGGCGCCTGCGCCATAAGGCAGACGACAAGAAACGCCGCATAGACATAATGTCTATGCGGCGTTTCTGCCATATACCCAAAGCATTGCTGCCAAAAAATCAATGCAATCCCCTTAGTTGTTAATCAATTTATCCTCTTCATTGTTCCAGCTATAAAGCTTGCGCACTTCCTTGCCCACTGCCTCTGCCGGATGCTCGGCAGCCTTCTTCCGCATAGCCTTAAAGTGTACCTGGCGCCCTGCCGGGGACATATCCAACAGGAAGTCCTTTGCAAAAGAGCCATCCTGGATATCTGCCAGGATTTTCTTCATCGCCTTCTTCGTATCCTCTGTGATAATCTTCGGCCCTGTGATATAATCGCCATACTCTGCCGTATTGGAGATGGAATAGCGCATGCCCTCGAAGCCGGACTGGTAAATCAAATCCACTATCAGCTTCATCTCATGGATGCACTCAAAATAAGCATTCCTTGCGTCATAGCCGGCCTCTACCAAAGTCTCAAAGCCTGCCTGCATCAATGCGCACACGCCGCCGCAAAGCACTGCCTGCTCGCCGAAGAGGTCTGTCTCGGTCTCGGTGCGGAAGGTTGTCTCAAGAACGCCTGCCCTTGCGCCGCCAATGCCCAGCGCATAAGCCAATGCCAAATCCTGCGCCTTCCCTGTGGCGTCCTGCTCCACAGCCACTAAGCACGGAACGCCCTTGCCAGCCTGGTACTCGCTCCTTACGGTATGCCCCGGCCCCTTAGGCGCAATCATGGTAACATCCACATCCTTTGGAGGCACAATTGCTCCGAAATGGATATTAAACCCATGCGCAAACATCAGCATATTGCCTGCCTCCAGGTTTGGCGCAATGTCCTTCTTGTACATGTCTGCCTGCAGCTCATCATTGATCAGAATCATGATAATGTCTGCCTTCTTGGCTGCCTCATCTGACGTGAACACCTCAAAGCCCTGCGCCTCAGCCTTTGCCCAAGACTTGCTCCCCTTGTAAAGGCCGATGATGACATGGCACCCAGACTCCTTTAAATTCAATGCATGGGCATGCCCCTGGCTGCCATAGCCGATAATTGCAATGGTCTTCCCCTCTAATAAGGAAAGGTTACAATCTTCCTGATAAAAAATCTTTGCCATTTTCTTATCCTCCTAAAATTTATAATAAATTATATATCTTACTGCGCCGTATATCCTCCCGCCCCAATCCAGAATTCTATCACCAAATGGGGCTTTGGTCAAGGCTAATCAAACATTTTCACATCGGAAGACCCTCGGGTCAGGCCGGTAATCCCCGTCCTTGCAAGCTCCAAAATCTCATAGCCCTCCAGCAGCTCCAAAAAAGCATCCAGCTTGTTCTGGGTCCCAATCAACTCAATCATCATGGAATCATTCGTCACATCCACAATCTTCGTCTTAAAAATCTCTGCCAAGGAAATCAGCCCCTGACGCTCGGCGCTCTTTACGCTGATCTTAATCAAGATTAGCTCCCGGCATACCGAACTGCCCTGCTCCAGCTTCTTAATATCCACCACATCTTCCAGCTTGGCAAGCTGCTTCTCAATCTGCTCTAAAATCAGCTCGTCCCCGCTAGAGACAATCGTAATCCTGGTAAACCTCGGATCCGCCGTCACGCCTGCAGAAATACTGTCAATATTGTATCCCCTGCGGCTGAACAGTCCGGACACATGGCTGAGCACATTCGGGGTATTTTCAACTAAAATGGACAAAGCCTGTCTTTCCATGCACAAAACCTGCCTTTCTGCCTTTTGCGTTTATCGATTACGAAATAAGTTTAGCATATTAAATTCGTTTGTCAATAGAGGAAAGGGGTAGTTTTCCGGAATCCCCATACTTATTAATTTTGCTTTCCATTACTTAAAGTTATATCCACGCACTTCTTCTATTCCTAACACCGAATGCTCCTGGACTGCACGATGACCTCATAGGCAGAGCAGATTTTGTCTGCCAGGCATACGATAAGGGCTGCCCGGCTCCTGGGAAAGGAAAAAAATGTAAGGGGCCACATATGGCTTAAGATGATATTTTGCTCTATCGGCGTAAGGCGGTAGCGCCGCAAAGCCTTCCTCCATGCGATTGCCGGGTGGCGGAACCCATGCAGCCGCCCTGGATAGCCATTTTCGTGCCAGTCATACAAGTAAAAGTCATGGAGGAACGCCCCCCGCACCAGCTCTGCGTCCGGTGCGCCCAGGCGCAGCCGCCGATTGATGTAAAAGCTGAGGCGGGCAACGCAGACCACATGCTCATAGGTGGAAATCCTTCCATGCTGAATACAGCGCCTCATCAAAGCAGCCTCTTTCGTCCCCCTTAGCCCCTGCAGATATTTTCCGATTTCTAGATTCTCCCGCCTGGTAAGCCTCATGAGCGCCTCCTTCCCTTAGAAGAGCGGCCCTTAGAAAAGCCCCCCTCCTCCCATAAGCCTTCTTCCTGATATCCGTCCCCTTCCAGCGAGCCATCCATAGAAAGGCTGCCCTCTTGCGAGGAGCCTTCCCCTTTGCGGAAGGAAAGCGCTTTTTTTATCCTTCCCCCGATTTCCTTATGGGCAGGCAGGCGGAAGGAAATGGAAGACTTCAAAACCCTGGCCTGTATCCAGCTTAAGGTTGAAACCGTCTTCCCCACCTCTTCCTTCGTCCTGCGTTCCCGGAACTCCTCTAAGGAGACTTTTTCCTTCAATGCAGCCAAGCCCTCTGACAGGCTATGCCTGGAATTTTCTACCCATGCATCGTATCTTTCTGAAATCTGCCCGTCAATCGCCCGCACTGTGGCTTCCAGCTTTACATTGATCTGCATCAGGGAATCTGCTGTCAACGTGCAGTCCGCCACAAAGACGGCCATAAAAAGCAAAGCCGCCAGCTCCTGCAAGTTTCTAGGCATCCAGGCCGTAAGCCGTTCCATGTAGGGATGGATGCCATATAAGACCAACAGCCCGGCTGCGCCAAATCCCAAGGAGCAAGGCAAGCAGATGCGCCCATGCAGGTTCAGGGGCAGATTGCTGTAATCCCACCAAACTGCATGGAACATGCGCTCCATCCCATAGGAAGTGGCGTATTCCAAGGCTGCAGACCCAGCCATGCAGGCAAAGAACACTGCCCATCCATTCCCCAGCCCGCCGCAAAGCAAGACGTCCAGAACGGCGCCCACCCCATAAATCGGGCAATAGGGACCCATCAAAATCCCCCGGTTGTCCCATTTCAGGCTTTTCAAACTGCAATAAGCCGTCTCATACACCCATCCCATCATGCTGTATAGGATAAACCAGATAAACACTGTGGAAACCTGCATCGATAAGAAACCTCCTTTGCCAATCCAAAACATCGCACGCCGCAGCCGCAAAGCAGCAAACATCCCTATGCGGGTACGCGCATCAATCCGCACCTAAAAATTTCTTTACATATTCCCCCGTATAGGAGCCCTTTGCTTGAGCTACCTCCTCCGGCGTCCCCTGGGCGATCACGGTCCCGCCGCCATCGCCGCCTTCCGGCCCCATGTCTATAATATAATCCGCCGTCTTAATCACGTCCAGATTATGCTCAATCACCACCACGGTGTTCCCTCCCTCCGCAAGGCGCTGCAGAATCTCCGTCAGCTTATGCACGTCTGCAAAATGCAGCCCTGTTGTCGGCTCGTCCAAAATATAGATGGTCTTCCCCGTGCTGCGCTTGCTCAGTTCCGTGGCTAGCTTAATTCTCTGCGCTTCCCCGCCGGACAGCGTGGTGGAAGGCTGACCCAGCTTGATATAAGAGAGCCCCACATCATGCAAAGTCTCTATCTTCCGCCGGATAGACGGCACATTCTCAAAAAATGCCAGGGCTTCCTCCACGGTCATATCCAGCACGTCATAGATATTCTTCCCCTTATACCTCACCTCTAACGTCTCCCGGTTATAACGCTTCCCCCCACAGACCTCGCAAGGCACATACACATCCGGCAGGAAATGCATTTCAATCTTCAAGATTCCGTCCCCGGAACAGGCCTCGCAGCGCCCGCCCTTTACGTTAAAGCTGAACCTGCCCTTGGCATACCCCTTTGCCTTGGCGTCCGGCGTGGCCGCAAACAAGTCGCGGATTTGGTCAAACACGCCTGTATAAGTAGCCGGATTCGAGCGTGGCGTCCTGCCAATCGGGGACTGGTCAATGGCAATCACCTTGTCTAACTGCTTCATGCCCTCAATGGACTTATGCTTTCCCGGGATTGTCCTGGCGCGGTTTAAATCCCTTGCCAGCCTCTTGTAGAGTATTTCATTAATTAAAGAGGATTTCCCAGAGCCGGACACTCCTGTGACGCAGGTCATCACCCCAAGCGGTATCTTCACATTGACATTGCGCAAGTTATTTTCCTGCGCCCCCTTAATTTCCAGAAATCCCACTGGCTTCCGCCGGGCTTTTGGCACAGGGATTTTCTTTCTCCCGCTCAGGTAAGCCCCTGTGACGGATTCCCTGCACTTCATAATGTCCTTCGCCGTCCCCTGAGCCACCAGGCGGCCGCCGTGTTCCCCTGCGCCCGGCCCGATATCCACGATATGGTCCGCAGCCAGCATCGTGTCCTCGTCATGCTCCACCACAATCAGCGTGTTCCCCAAATCCTTCAAGCTCTTTAACGTATGCAGCAGCTTTTTAAAAGTGACAGTGAAAAATACAATTATATTCATTCAAAATG
>CAOKUK010000132.1 GCA_948472595.1 uncultured Eubacterium sp. | reverse complement strand
CGGCGACCCGCTTTGTGGCCACCTATGAATGTGATGCGAGCGATGCCTATAAGCAGGCTTATATCAAGGCAAGGAAGGAAGATATACAGATTGTCAAAAGCCCCGTAGGGATGCCGGGGAGGGCTATCCGCAATGCGTTTACAAAAGAGGGCGCCAAGGAGCGGCCGACAGGGTGGAAGTGCCATCAGTGTTTGGAAAAATGCAATCAAAAGGACATTCCATATTGCATTACGGATGCTTTGATCCATGCGGTGAAGGGCGATTTGGAGCATGGGCTTGTGTTCTGCGGGGAGAATGCCTGGCGCACAAAGAAGATGGAGCATGTGGCGGAAATCATGGAGGAATTTGGTAAGGCGGCCAAGGAAGCGTAACTTGCCGTTATGGGCGGCCGCCAGGCCGAGAAGCGTAACTCTTCTCGTGCATGGCGGCCATAAGTGCCAATATTGCCAGCAAGTAAACGGGGAACAGGGAAACGCCGATACGGTTTGCGATGAACCCGAAAATCGGCGGCATGAGACAAGTCCCCGCATAGGCAGACGCCATTTGCACGCCTATCATAGCTTGTGATTTTTCCGCCCCGAAATGCTCCGGCGTGGAATGTATGATAGAAGGGTAAACAGGGGCGCAGCCTAACCCGACAAAAAACAGGCTCGCAAATAATGATAACCAACAATAGCTGAAACATCTTATTCATCCTCCTTTGATCTGCTAAAATATCGGGTTATGCAAGGAGCCGAAATGTTGTTAAGAGACCTGTCGGGCAGCATTTCAGAAGTAGCGACTTTATGCGGCTTTGACAGCCCGAGCAATTTTTCCAAAGTATTTAAGCGTTTTTATAATTGTGCGCCGCGGGAATACAGGAATTGGAATAAACATTAACACTTTTAAGGAAGCGCGGCCTCTTTCTCCAAAAATTCCCTCAATTTTCCCCCATTTTAGTAAATTTCCTCTTACTTTTCTGAAAAATATCTTTCCAAATCCTTTGGAAGTTGTTATAATAGGGGATGAGATTTACGGTATGCAAGCTTTGCCATGGCAGAGCCATAACACAAAGGAACAGGCATCAGGGAGGGACATATGAATTTTCAAATTAGTACCGGAAATAAGGATAACATTGGCGTGACAAGGCAGAATGGCATCATTTCATTTTCCATGCAGGCAGCGAAGGGCTCCAATTGCTCCCTGCTGTTATATCCGAAAGATAACAGTCCGGTTGTGAAAATTCCTATGAAAGAGCAGGGGAACCTGGGTACCGTTTATACAGTTGGAATCTGCGGATTGGATTGGGAAAATTACGACTACAATTTCGAGGTAAATGGGAAGGAAGTCATAGACGCCTACGCCCGGCAGGTGACCGGGCGGGAGGTCTGGGCAGAGGAGTCCCGCAGGCAGGCGGCCAAGCCGCCAGAGCCGTTCATTCCGAAGAGGGAGAAAGCCGCTTTGGAAGGGCGTTTGCCCGGCAGCAAGACACAAAGGATGGAATTGCCTGCAAAAGCCGCTGGCAAGAAAATAAAAAGCGCATTTTATTTTTCGAGCTTCAGGTGGAAGGACAAGGGTTTTGCGGGCGTCAAGAAGGAAGACATGGTCATGTACAAACTCCATATCCGGGGGTTTTCCATGGGCATGAAAGGGAGCGGGCGCAGCCATGGAACCGTGGAGGCAGTGGAGCGGAGATTGGGTTACCTAAAGGATTTGGGGGTCACGACGCTGCTGTTTATGCCTGTCTATGAGTTTGAAGAGGTTCTTTTGCTGGATGAAGGCAAGGCGCAGGAATCCCAGCAGGACATTATCAATTATTGGGGCTATGCGGCAGGCAGCTATTTTGCGCCGAAGTCCTCTTATCTGGGGAAGGGCTGCAATCCGGATAATTTTAAGCGCCTTGTCCAGAAAATGCACCAGAACCAGATGGAATGCATTCTGGAGTTTTATTTTCCAGAAAAGACAAATCCACATTTTATTATTGAGGTATTTCGTTATTGGCATAAGGAATACCATGTGGATGGGTTCCGTTTTATAGGAAGCCCCTTTGTGGCGGCGCTGCTGGCTATGGACAGGCAGCTGTGCGGGTGCAAGCTGTTTTACGATGAATTTCCAGAAGGGCTGGCGGCGAGCCGGGAGCGGTTTGGGCCGGAGCTGTTTGCCTACAATGACAGGTTCCTCTTTGAGGCCCGCAAGATGCTGAACCACAGGGGGGGCAGCGTCTTTGAGTTTGCTTGCCAGATGCGCAGGCAGCAAGAGCATCAGGGGTTTGTCAATTACGTTGCGGAGAATAACGGATTCACCCTTTGGGATTTGTTTTCTTATGAGCACAAGCATAATGAGCAGAATGGAGAAGGGAACCGGGATGGAAGCAATTGGAATTACAGCGGCAACTGCGGCCAGGAGGGCATAAGCCGTAAGCGGCAGGTGAACGAGGCGCGCAAGCAGCAAGTGAAAAATGCCCTGGCAGCCACCTTCCTGTCCCAGGGCGTCCCCCTTCTATGGATGGGGGATGAGTGCGGCAACAGCCAGAAGGGCAACAACAACGCCTATTGCCAGGACAATGAGATAGGCTGGAAGGACTGGAAGGCTACGGCGCCTGCCCGGCAGATTCTGGCTTTTGTGCAGCAGCTTGCCCAGGTCCGCAAGGCCTGCCCCATGCTGCGCAGCCCCCTTCCGTTCCGACTTCAGGATTATGAGAACCGAGGATGCCCCGATCTGTCCTACCACAGTGACAGTGGATGGAAGATTGACTTTGGCATGAACCGGGGGTTTGTGGGCATATTATACAGTGGAAGCTATGCGGGGATAGATGAGGATGTCTATGTGGCCTATAATTTCCAAAGCTTCCCCCAGAAATTTGCGCTTCCCCATGGGATGGAGTGGAGCCTTTTCATGGACACCTCCAAAGAGCCTTCTATCTTTCGGGAGCCCATAAGCTTGGGGGACTGCAAGGAGATTCAGGTGGAAGGGCAGACTGTCTGCTTGCTGGGCGGAAAGCCTGCGCCTGCCCCACGTCCCCAGAAAAGCAGGAAGAGGAAACGTTAAGGGCGCTGCATCAAAAAGAAGGAGGGTTTTATGGCGGAAACGCAGGGACGCGGCATTAATGGCTTCACGCTGAAATGGATTGCCATGGCCAGTATGCTGATAGACCATATGGGGGCTATTTTGTTCCCCCAATACATACAGCTGCGGATTGTGGGGAGGCTGGCTTTTCCCATTTACTGTTTCCTGCTGGCGGAGGGCGCAGTCCACACCAGCAATATCCGCAAATATGAGCTTCGGCTGCTGCTGTTCGCCTGCCTTTCCGAGGCGCCTTTTGACATGGCGTTTTGGGGCGGGCTTACGTTAGAGCACCAGAATGTGTTTTTCACACTGTTCTTGGGGGCTGTGGTGATTGAGCAGTTTAAGGCGCATGAGGAGAGGTGGTTTGGCATAGGCGCCTTCCTCCTTGCCTGCCCGCTGGCAGAATACATGAACACGGACTATGGCGCCAAGGGCGTGCTGTTCATCCTCTGCTTTTATCTGTTTCGGCAGTTTGCCTTTGTGAAGCAGGCGGTTTTCGCCTCCTTGAATTATGCGCTTGCCCAAGGCGGCGTGCAAGTTTATGCATGCTTTGCGGCGTTTCCTATGCTCCTTTACAATGGCAGGCGGGGGCCTCGGATGAAGTATTTCTTCTACGTCTTTTATCCGGCTCATTTATTAATCCTGTATTTGATAAAGTATTTTGAGCTAGGAGGATAGGGAAAGGGTGTACGGGCATGCGCAAGAGAATGAAGGTTTGGCGCCATTTTAAGACGATTAGCCACCACAAGTTCCTGGTCATGAAGGGATGCTTCCAAGTGGGCTTATACAGGCAGGGCCTGCTCCATGACTTGTCCAAGTATGGCCCTGTGGAATTTTGGGTTGGATGCAGATATTACCAAGGGGACAAAAGCCCGAATAACGCAGAGCGCGAGGAAAAGGGCTATTCCTCTGCCTGGCTCCACCACAAGGGCAGGAACCGCCACCATTTGGAATACTGGATTGACTATGGACTGGGGGAGAAAAAAGGCATGGCGGGCATGAAAATGCCGCTCAACTATGTGGTGGAAATGTTTATCGACCGCATGTCGGCCGCTAAGAATTACCAGAAGGGGGCATATACGGACAGCAGCCCATTGGCCTATTATGAGCAGGGGAAGGATTACTGCATCCTCCACGAGGATACCCGGGCGCTTTTGGAGCGGCTGCTGCATATGCTGGCAGAGCGAGGGGAGGGCGCTACCCTCCGGTATATCAAAGAGGATTTGCTGAAGCAGAAGGGGTATGGAAAGAGGTAGGGGGCAAATTTACAGGAAGCGGTTCTGTTCTGCGTCATAGCGGTAGTCAATCGCTTCTAAGGCAGAAACCAGGGCTTCCTGGGAGATGCCGTGGCTTTTGCAGAAATCCTCCAGGGAAGGGTGCCGGTCCCTTAAGCAGGTATTGACAAAGCTTAAAAGCATCACTGGGTCTTTGGGCAGATTCATAATCACAGGCCTCCAATCGTATGGTTTTGTATTTGCCTGCCATTATATAGCAGCCGGCTCTCCCTGTCAATATGCTGCCGTCAGGCAAAGCATTGCTTTAGCTTTTCCAAAGCCCGCTTTTCGATGCGGCTTACATAGGATCTGGAAATCCCCAGTTTTTCGGCGATTTCCCTTTGGGTTACGGGCTTTTGGTTGTATAGCCCATACCGCCATTTGATAATTTCCTGTTCCCGTCGGCTTAAGACCTGCGGAATCATTTCATAGACCTTTTTGGCATTCCCCTTTAGTTCTATGATTTCAAAAATATCCCGATCCGTGCTTTCCACCACATCCATCAGGTTAATCTGGTTTCCCTCTTTGTCTGTGCCGATCGGCTCATACAGCGATACCTCCCGGGAGGTTTTTTTCTTTCCCCGGAAATACATCAGCAGCTCATTGTCAATGCAGCGGGCGGCGTAGGTG
The DNA here is from genome assembly GCA_948472595.1 of uncultured Eubacterium sp. Taxonomy (GTDB): domain Bacteria; phylum Bacillota; class Clostridia; order Lachnospirales; family Lachnospiraceae; genus Petralouisia. The sequence continues at coordinate 2,307 of CAOKUK010000132.1, read as the reverse complement.
GCGAGCCGATTGCCCCGTTCATAGTTAAAGGTGGAGATAGCCTTGATAAGGCCGATGGTGCCAATTGAAATCAAATCCTCCATGTCCTCATCTCCGTTTTGGTATTTCTTGGAAATGTGCGCTACCAGCCTTAAATTCCGCTCAATTAAGGTATGCCTGGCTTCCTGGTCGCCCTCCTTCATTTTTTTCAGGTAATCTTTCTCTTCCTCTGCGTTTAGCGGCATTAAAAACGTATTCACTCTGCGCACCTCGAAGCGGATTTACTATATTCTATGAAAAATCAAGCCCTAGAGTGCCTTTCCACCTGGCAATCCTTTCAGTATTTTTTAGTCAAGCAAAATGCCTTGACATTTCACTGCCAGAGTAATATAATGGCCTTGTCTTTTTTTCACGGCGTATCAGCCGATATTTCCCAAACCAGCATAAAGGGAGGTAGTTTTGTATAGTATAGTATCGACAGGCATCGTCTGCGGAATCCAAAGCCTTTTCATCCAGGTGGAGGCCGATGTGTCCGACGGGATGCCTACATTTGAAATGGTGGGAGCCCTCTCTTCTGAGGTGAAGGAGGCGAAGGAGCGCATAAGGGCGGCTATCCGCAACAGCGGCTTTTGCCTGGCTCCGAAGAGGGTGACCGTGAACCTCTACCCAGCCGACATCCACAAGGCGGGGACCGGCTTTGACCTGCCGATTGCCCTTGCCGTGCTTGCGGCTTATGGGCAGGTATCCCAGGCCTGCCTGGAGGGAATCCTGTTTGCGGGCGAGATTAGCCTAAATGGGGAAATCCTGCCTGCTACAGGGGTTTTGCCTATGGCTTTGGCCGCAAAGGAGGCCGGAAAGGAGGTCGTCTGCATCCCCAGGGCAAATATTGGGGAGGCACAGGTGGTGAGGGGGATGAAAATCCTGCCTGTGGACAGCTTGAGGCAGGCCATTGCCCAGGTGGAAGGGTTTTGCAGGAATCCCCAAAGCGCAGAGACGGCAGAGCCAAAGAAAGATTTTTGGGATGGGGCGGGGGCGCCGGCATGCGACTTTGCAGATATCCGGGGGCAGAGGGTCTTAAAGCGCGCCTGCGAGGTGGCTGCGGCAGGCAGGCACAATATGCTGATGCTGGGCATGCCTGGCTCAGGGAAGACTATGGCGGCAAAAGCCATTGCCGGGATATTGCCGCCGCTGACGGAGGAAGAGGCCTTGGAGCTTGCGAAAATTTACAGCGTCAGCGGCATGTTTGGGCAGAGGGAGGCGGGGCAGTTTTGGACAAGGCCATTCCGCAGCCCTCACCATACGGTCAGCGCTGCCGGGCTGGCCGGAGGGGGCGCGGCGCCCAAGCCTGGGGAACTCAGCTTGGCCCATAAGGGCGTGCTTTTCCTGGATGAGCTGACAGAGTATAAAAAGCCGGTGCTGGAGGTGATGCGCCAGCCCTTGGAGGAGCGGGTCATCCGTCTGGTGCGCAGCAGCGGCACGTACGTCTATCCGGCGGACGTGATGCTGGTAGCGGCCATGAACATCGCAACAACGAAATTGATACAATGGGAAACCGCAGAAAAGCCTGAAAATAAGGCATTTCGCGGGTTCTGCGGTTTTATTTTTTCGCTTTTTGAGCCTTTTTTCTGTTGAGGGAGCAGCTCCGTTTTCTGATTTTGCACCACTTTTTAACGATAGCAGGAATCGTTAAAAGGTTTGAATGGGGCGGGGCAGAGCCTTGTACTGGGAGCGATAAAAAATATTTAACAGCGGCACAGGCGGCTATTCAAAAATAATGCCATAGGAATTTAGGTACTAACAGGCAAAAGTATTGAAGAATGGCTTAAAATCAAGGAATTTTGAGGCTTGGTGGGGTTCACTGGAATGGTTGGTGAACCTCATTTTTTCGTGTTTTTAGATGCCGCTGATAGGATGGCGATTGGGGAAAAATCGTACTATCAGGCAAAAGTATACTTTCACGCAAAAGTCCGGGGTTTCCGTGATAGTATAAAACGGAAAGGTAAAAAGGAGTAGGATATTGGCGGTTTTGGCTGAAAGGTGTATTAGCTTGACGGAAAATGCTGTCGATAAACGGGAGATATAATACAAACACGGAAACTGCCCGGAGTTTTCGTGTTTGTATATGAGTTTCCGTGATAGTATATAGAGTTTCCATGTTTGTATATGGATAAAACGGTATAAACTAAATGGATAAATGATAAACAAGGAAAAGGGCTGTTTTGGCAGTCCTTTTTCTCATGTCTTAGGATTTCACAACATTTTTTATAGCTTGTACGGTGGGTTTTGGTGCCATGTGCTTATAGTCGGTTCGTGCAATTTATGGGAGTT
>CAOKUK010000131.1 GCA_948472595.1 uncultured Eubacterium sp. | reverse complement strand
CCTTTGGTTGGCGTACTCCAAGGGAAATCGAAACTGCTTCTCCGCACTGGCAAAATGGCTGGAAGTGACGGCCAGCACGTTCTCCCCATATCCGCCTGCCACGGCCATGGCTGCAAGGGACAGGGATTCCCCGGCAGTGGAACAGGCGCCATAAAGGCCGAACAGGGGAATGTTCAGTTCCATCAGGCCAAAGGTGGTGGCAATGTTCTGCCCCAGCAAATCCCCGCCAAATATATAGCGGATATCCTCCTTCTTTAGGCCTGCCTTCCCCAAAGCCATTGTGGCAGCCTCTTTCTGCAAGGTGCTCTCCGCCTCCTCCCAGGTATCCCCCCCAAATTTGTCGTCCTCCCCTACCATATCAAATAATTTCCCCAAGGGGCCTTCCCCCTCCTTTTTCCCCACAATGCTGGCGCTGCCTAAAATATACGGCGCCTGCGCAAACTGGATGCTCTGGCTCCCAACCATCTGTGACATGATTTTCCCTCCTCATTCCTGCCATATGATGCATTTGATGCCATTATTCTGCCCCATTTGTAAAAATATTACTCATAAAAAGTCAAAAAACACCCAACAGAAAGCAGCCGCAATGGCTCTCTCCCTGTTGGGTGCCCTATCTTATAAATGCTGCACAGGAGGCCTCTTTGGGTCGATAATCTTCGCTGCGTCAAACAGGTCGGACAGATTATCCATTTCTCCCGTAGTGTTAAAGTAAATCCGATAACCGTCCAGGTTCCTCCGGCTCTGCCGCACGTACCCGTCCCGGATAATCGTATTGTACTGCTTGGAATCCACATTGCAGTAGAAATTAAACCCTTTGCTCTTCAAATAATCATACTTCTGGTTCCCAGCCGCATAATCCTCTGTCCAGCTTGCCAAATCCTCTCCGTGGGCAAAAATGATTGTGTCGCTCCCTCCAATCAGCGGCGCCACGTTTTCCAGCCATTTCTCCGTGTCTGTCTGCAGCCGCTCAAAGGAAATCGTCCCCACCTTCAGGTGCCCCCAAGTATGGCTTGCAAATTTCCAGCCGTCCTCCTTCAGCGCATCCGCCACCTTTTTGGCCTCGGCGCGCTCTGCCTCCAGGTCAAAATCCGGGTGCGCTTCCAGCCATTTGCGCTTATCCGCATCCAAATCGTCCGGCACTGTCTGGTAAGAAATGTCTGTCCGATATCCCAAAATCCCATTGTACCCCGTCAGCGCTATCGTGCCCTTGGCTCCCCGGTAGGAAGCGTCCGGATGCGCCTCAATAAACTTATCCATCAGGGGCACCACATCGTAATCCCCTACCACCGTGGTCCCGTCATCCTGGATATATTCACATGTAGGCTTCCCATTCTCGTCCAGCACCATCTTAGAGGCGAAGCCGAAATTGTCGTAGCTGTGGTAATAAGACAAATCATCTAGCGACAGCACAAAAGCCTTTTTATCTGGCGGGAGCATAATCTTGCCTTCCGTGAAATGGGACACCCCATTTTCATCCACCGTCTCCTCCACCAGGTCATGGAGGTCCACCATCACATAGCCCCTGTCATACATTTCCTGGGTAATCTTGTTAAACTCTTCTATCGTGGTCATCCACTGGTTATTGCCCACCGCCTGGGGCACGGTGTCCTGGTTGGAAAAGCACTTGATGGGGTCAACCACCAGGGAATGGTAAAACACATGGGTGACTTCGTCAATGTTCACCGGCACGCACTCCGCCTTACGGGCCTCGTAATCTGCAATGGCCGCCGTCATCTCACCATCGCCCTCATAGCCTGCAAAGCCCTTGACCAATTCGATGGCCTTGTCATAATCATAGCTTGCAGCCAGGCGATTGGCCTCTTCTAAAACGCCGCCTTTCGAGGAAGCGCTGTTCTGCGTCCTCTCTTCCCCTTCTTCCGGCACAGCATCGCCCTCTTTAGCACCCTCCGCATCCTGCTCCTTATCCTCTTCCCCCTCGGAAATCGGCAGATTTTCTGCATCTGCCTCAAGCTCCTTCTGCGCCCCCTTGGAATCCGCATTCGCATTTGCCGCTACGGCATCCTGCTTCTGATCCTCCTTCCCGCCTCTGGTGGAGGCGAACAGCGCCGCCCCCACCCCTGCTACAGTAATCGCTGCCAATACTGCAAAAGTCATCCCTATACGCTTGCGCAGATACCTCCTGCGCCTTTGCTGCATCCTTCTGTTCCTATCATCCCATTGTCTCTGCATTCTCTTTCTCCCTTTTGGCTCCTTCCCTTTTGCCTGTATTTTACCTGGAAAAGGCGTCCCTGCACGCTGACTGCCTGTCACTTTGGTTTCTGTTTCAGTATATTCACTTCCTCTATCATATGATGACTGGAAGTAAAAAATCAACCCTTCTTATATAAAAAAATTCTTAAGATTTATTAATGCTTCCTATTCAAGGCAATACTTCACTCCTGCATCGCGCTCTGCTATGCTCCTGCGCAATTTCCTCATGACATATAGGTAGGCAGGCACGAGGAACAGGTCTGCAGAAATCCAGGCCACCGGGTTTGCAAAGCAGATTGCCAAATAACCGAACACAGGCACCAGCCCCAAACCTACCAGAGCCCTTGCCGCCATCTCGCACACACCGGCCAGGACGGCAAAACGGCTAAATCCCAGTCCCTGAATCGTAAAGCGCACGATATTGACCAAAGCCAGGGGGAAGAAGAAGGCGCTGTTGGCTGTCAGGAGCATCTGGACATTCTGAAGGATCCCTGTCTCTGATTTATCCAGAAAAAGCAAGGCGATATCGCTCCCAAAGAGCACCAGCACCCCGCAGGCAAGCACCGCATAAACCAACCCCAACACGCAGGTGGACTTTATCCCTTCCGAAACGCGCCGCAGCTTCCCTGCGCCCACGTTTTGCCCCGCATAGGTAGCCATAGTGGAGCCCATGGCGTCAAAGGGGCAGCAGAAAAACATGCTGATTTTGGTGCTGGTGGACACGGCCGCCACGGCTAAGGAGCCTAGGGAATTCACTGCGGCCTGCAGGATGACGCTCCCAATAGCCGTAATGGAATACTGCAAGCCCATGGGCACCCCCATGTTGCACAGCACTGCCACATAACCGGATTCCAGCTTCCATTCCTCCCGCTCCATCCTTAAGATATCAAAACGCCTCACCATATAGGCCAAGCAGATAAGGCCGGACACCGCCTGGGAAATCACCGTGGCCCAGGCCGCCCCTGCCACGCCCATATGGAACACCAGGATAAAGGCCAAATCCAACATGATATTCAGCACAGAAGAGAATACCAGGAACACCAGCGGGCTCTTGCTGTCGCCCATAGACCTGATGATGCCGGACAGCAGGTTATATAAATAAGTGGCTGGAATCCCCAGGAATATCACAAATATGTACGCATAAGAGCCTTCCATAATATCCTGGGGCGTATGCATCCACCCTAAAATCTGGCGGCAGAGCAGACAGACGGATACGGTCATCACCCCTGCGAATGCGATGGAAAGCCATACGCTGTTGGCCACATACTTGCGCAAGGCATGGTAATCCTTAGCGCCGAACTGCTGAGCCACCGGGATGGCAAAGCCATTGCATACGCCCATGCAAAAGCCGATAACCATAAAATTGATGGAGCCTGTGGCCCCAACGGACGCCAAGGCGCTGACCCCTATAAACTTTCCAACGATAATGGTGTCCATCATGTTGTAAAATTGCTGGAACAGCATTCCCAAAAACAGCGGGATGCCAAATTGCAGGATGAGCCGGATAGGGGATCCTGCCGTCATATCCTTTGTCACACTCTTTGCCATGGTTAAGCTTCCTTTCTCAATCAAAAAATCCCACAAAAAGAACCACCTGGAATGATGCTCATTTCCCATGTGGCTCTCATTTGTGTATGCCATTATAGCCCCGTTCCCGGGATTTGTCAATGCATTTTTTGCCCTTTATATAAAATCACGCTCCAAGCCGGACACCAGCTGCTGCATTTCTGCCTTAGAGCTCACATTGCGGGCGGCTTCCACCACCTGCCTTTTTTCCTCCTCACTCAGGTGGGCATAAGCGTTCAGCGCCTTTTCATTCAAGCCAAGCTGGAAGCTTAGGCCTAACGGCATCTCATATTTGTTGTCCATGTCTTCCCTTCTTTCTTTTTACCATAGTATTGCCAGAAAAAACGGGAATATACAATCTGCCTTTAAAAAACCCCTAGGCATTTTCCAATCCAATACCCAAGCCCCAGCGCCCAGCTGGTAAAAATCCCATACAAAATCACCGGCCCGGCAATGGTAAAGATCTTGCACCCAATCCCGAAGACCTGCCCCTCCTTCTGGAACTCAATGGCTGGCGCAGCTACGGAATTTGCGAAGCCTGTAATGGGCACCAATGCGCCCGCCCCGCCCCAGTTGGCCACAGAGGGGTAGATATTAAGCCCTGTCAGCAGCACGCTCAGAAGCACCAGCAGCATGCTGCACCAGCTCCCGGCAGTCTCTTTGTCCAAACCAAAGGTGCCCATTGCCATATTCAAGATGAACTGCCCCAGCAAACAGATAATGCCTCCCGTTATAAAAGCTTTCGCCATATTCGCCGGGAGTGAATGGGTGGGCGTCACCTGCTTCACATAGGCATTGTATTCCTGGTTCTTCTTCTCTTTTTCTTCTAACGTTTCCTGGCCTGCAGCCATCTTCCCCTCCATTTCCGGCTCCCTGCTTTCCTGTCCTGCATTCGTCTGTTCCACAACGCTTCCCTCCATTCTGTCTATTATTTTGCCCATCCCCTTTTGCATAGGGCTGCCCTACATTTTCTGCATATGGTTGATGTAAAAATACAGAGCGCCAGCCGCTTTCCCCAAGGCCATGAAGAACAGTATCCAGCTTAGCCCTTCCTTCACGCCCAGGCGGCGGAACATGATGGGGAAGGTGTTCAGGATCTCTGCCAGCGCCACGGAGAGACAGCCAGTGAATATCCCCGCCGAGAGGCCGAAAGCCACCACCCCGGCAATCCCAAGGGGAACCCGAATGGAAAATAAGGCCATGATGTTTCCTGCCGTCCCGCCTAAGAGCACAGCATTCTCATAGGCCATGACATCAAAGGCCGTGCGGCTTTTGCCTATTATCCGGGGCACCACCCCAACGGAAATGATAAAGCTGAACACTCCAGCGGAAATGGCGGAGCCGCTGGCCAAGCCTATAAATCCCAAAAACACTTCCTTAATCCACATCATTGCTGGTTCCTTTCCTGCCGCAGTTCTCTATGAATGTGGTATCCACATCCTTCTCATAGGTGCGCATCTCCACCTGGATGGGCGTGGGGTCATGGGTGATTTTCTTGCGGCCTAAGTGGTTGAAGAAAATCATGATGCCCAGGAACAGGCCAATGGAATAGCATACCTCCAACACGGTGAAGCCGTTGGATTCTTTCCCCATCACCTGCTGGTAGAAGTCTGCAAAAACCTCCCCGACGCCCACGTCATTGTCAAAAGTCATAATGGTAAACGCAGAGCCGAAAAAGACCAGCACGCATAGGATGGCTGTCTTCAAGTACTGCAGCCACATGACCTCCTCTTCCGGAGCGTACTCCAGGACAAAATCCTTCTCCCCGATATTCTGGATTTCCACGTTAGGGAATTCCTGGCCAATCAGTTCAATGATTTTCAGGACAGAAAATACTTCCACCTGCTTTTTCTTCCTGCCCTGGTTGGCTGGGGCGTGGAATACATAGACCTTCAGCAGCTTTAGCTTATTGACCAGAGTCTGGTTTGTGGATGTTAATTTCGCTATGTCCTTTAAGGTGACAGAAGGCTTACGAACCAGCACATTCTGCTCTATTTTCAGATAAACGGTGTCTGCCGCCATTTCTCCCTCCTTGCCGCTAGGCCCTCGCCATGACCATTTGCCTGGCAGCCCTCCCCTGGCTTGCCTGCGCTGTGGGCTTGCATAGCCTGCCCTTGCAAAGGCTGCCCTTGTGAGGTTTCCATCACCAGAGTGCCGTCTGTCACGGTTTCCTGCCGCTCTACATATTTCATATAGTAAAAAATCCCTCCGGCCAGTGTCAGGATAATTACGGCCAAAAGGCAAATCCTGTAAATGGTACGGTATTTCATATGCTCACTTCCTTTTCCAGCTTTGGGAATAGTATGCCATAATATCCAAATTTTATTCAGGCTAAATTCTGCATTCTATGGCAGAATATAGTGGACATATTGCGAATATTCTATTATAATCTAAGGTGTACCTTAAAACCATAAACCTTTATAACCATGGGCAACCTGCCATCCTTAGGAAGACGGGCCATATTCCTGCGGATTGCTGCCGCCCATGAAGAAACACAGGGGGATCCAAATGAAAAACTTAAAAATCAGGACAAAGCTATTGGTAACTTTCATGCTCATCATTTTGCTCTTCTGCGGCACGGTCGCAACTGCGATTATGGGCCTGACAGAGAATGCGCAAAAGTACTCTGAGTTTTACAATGTCGGCTACCAGATCACCAACAAGGTCATGAACATGCGCCGGGGGCTGCAGATTATCGTGAAGGATATTTCCTTTATCACCATGGAGGACGATCAGGAAAAATCCCAAACCCACACAGACGATCTGCAGAAGGAGCTGAACCTCCTGGAAGAAAATGCCAATTGGCTGTTTAAGAATTTCACAGGTGACCAAGAACTGCTGGACAGCTTCGCAGCGAACGTACAAGAAGCCGTATCCATGCAGGAAACAGTAATCAAGACAGCAGGCAAGGATTTAGCGAAAGCCCAGAACATGGTGCTGGAGGAATACCAGCCATTGGTGGAGAATGCGGTGAACACGCTAATCAAAATCAGCGAATCCGCAGAGCAGAGCGCAGAGAAGGACTACCAGGAAACCACGAAGATGCAAGGCACACTGGTGGCGCTGCAGTTAGGCATGGCCGGGATTGCATTGGTAATCACCTTGCTGCTTTCCACCTACCTCACCAGAGCCATCACCAAGCCGCTGCGCCAGCTGGAGGAATCCGCTAACAAGATTGTGCAGGGGGATTTCGACATCAATATCACTTACAAGTCCAAGGATGAGATGGGAAGCCTGGCAGACTCTTTCCGGAACATGACCTCCATCTTGGCTGACGTGATTTCTGATGCCTCCATGCTCTTAAGCGAGATGGCAAACGGCAATTTCGACGTCCGCACCAGGGCGGAGGAACGGTATGTGGGCAACTGCCAGAGCCTGTTAGAATCCATCCGCAAGCTGAACCGAGATTTAAGCTCCACCTTAGGCCAGATTAACCACAGCGCAGACCTGGTGGCATCCGGGTCAGAGCAGGTATCCGACGGCTCACAGGCTCTCTC
>CAOKUK010000130.1 GCA_948472595.1 uncultured Eubacterium sp. | reverse complement strand
CTGCACATCTTGCGCATCGTGTCGTAATTGTCTTTAGAGCCAAAATTATGCCAAAACCCTAAGGAAATCGCTGGGAATTTCAGCCCGCTGTTCCCCACCCTGTGGTAGGGCATCCTTTCATATCGTTTGGGGTCTGCCGCATATACGTTCCAAACATCTGCCATGCTCTTCCTCCTTACGCTGCCGCCTGCTTGTTAAAATCCCCCCATTTTTATCCTTTTACCGCTCCGCCTACCGTCATGGCGCCCTCGACTTGCTCGCTGAACACCGCATAAAGCAATACCGTTGGCAGGCTCGCAATCACCATTGTGGCTCCCATTGCGCCCCAGTCTGTGGTAAACTGCCCCTGGAAGAATAAAATGCCCAGCGGGAGCGTCTTCAGCTTATTTACCGTAATCAGGACATTGGCCAGGATAAATTCATTCCATGCGTTCAGGAAAATATAAATAACCAGCGTGGCCGTCGCAGGCTTAACCATCGGCACAATCACTCGCCAAAAGCACTGGAAGATATTTGCCCCGTCAATGCAGGCCGCCTCTTCTATTTCCCGCGGGATGGATTTGAAAAAGCCATAGTACACCATGCAGGCCAACGCCAGGTTTACGGCCGCATAAGGGATAATCACGCCCCATCTGCTTTCCATCAGGCCCATGGATTTCACCGTCCTTGCCACCGGGATCAGGATTGCCTGCACCGGGATGAACATGCCCATGGAAATATACAGGTATGCCACGCCCCTGCCTTTCCACTGCATCCTGGACACGGCATAGGCAAACAGAATTGCAACAGCGATTGTCACCACAACCGTGGCGATGGAAATCAGAAGGCTGTTGACAAAGTACATCGGGACGTCAAATTCCTGCCACGCCTTGACATAATTTTCTATGCGGAATTTCGTGGGCGGCCCAAATGGGTTTGTCACAAAGATTTCCTGGTTATTTTTCAAGGAATAGCTCACCATCCAAAACAGAGGGTAGACTGAGATAAATGCGTAAACCCACAGCAGGGCTTGCAGGAAAAGGACAATCGGTTTCTTTTTCTTCTTATTTTTGTTCTCATTCTTCTTCCGTCTCATCGCTATTTTTCCTTCCCCTCCCTATCCCTGAATGCATAATTTATCACCAGTATGACTGCCAGGCAAGCCAATACCATCAGGCTGGACGCCGTCATCCCATATCCATACTCCTGGCTGCGGAACGCCGAGCTGTACATCATATAAGTCAATGTGTAGGTAGAGGTCCCAGGGCCTCCTCCCGTCATGATGTACATTTCCGTAAAGGCCTTGATTCCGCCGGTAACAGACAGCACCAGGCAAAATTTATACGTTTCTTTCAGAAGCGGCACCGTGACGAACAGATGCGCCTTTAGGGAAGACGCCCCGTCAATCTTGGCCGCCTCATAATAAGATTCCGGGATGGTCTTGATGCCTGCCATAATCAACGCAAACTGATAGCCTGTCCACTGCCATGCATTTACCGCAGCGACCGCAAGGATTGCTGTCTTCCTATCCGCCAGCCAATTCTGGCGGTAGGAGCTTCCAATGGCTTCGAAAAAGCGGTTCAAAAGCCCGGTATCCGGATTGTAAATGGAAAGCCAAAGCTGGCATACCGCCGTTACGGATAAGACTACCGGGATAAAGTAACTGACCCTTAAAAACCTGCGTCCCTTCACCTTCGCCGAAGACAGCGTGATTGCGAAGACGGACGCCATAATCACCTGGAAAAAGGTGATTATGGCTGCAAAGATAAGCTGGTTCTTATTGGATACCCAAAAGGTCTTATCCTTGAAAATCCGAATGTAATTTTCTATGCCGATGAACTTCCCCGGGTTGATTCCGTCCCAGGAGAAAAAACTTCTGTAAAACACCTGAAGGATTGGCGCAAAAATCATAACCGTGAACAGGAGGAATGCTGGAAGGACAAACATTGTGATAACTGTTTTATTCCCTAAATATTTTTTCACCGTATTCCACCCTTCTTTCCCTATTCTCCCTGTCCCATCCGCTCCATGACGCCTTTCATCTCGCTGATGAATTCTTCCGCTGTGTACTGAGGCGTGCATAGGAACTGCGTCTGGTCTTCAATGCCTGTCTTGAACACAGAATTCGTAAGCCCCCAGTCAAACTTGGTATTGCTCGTGGTATCTGGAAGCACGTCCGCCAGCTTCTGCATCATCGGCGTCAGTTCCTTCTCAGGCTTCACGTCCACCTGCAGGGCAATCAGCGGGTTGGAGCGGTAACGGTACTTCGCTTCGCAGTATTTCTCGGAAATAAACGCTGCAACCTCGGCTGCCAGCTCTGCATGCTCTGACTTGGGATTTACCGCAAAGCCGCTGGGGGAGCCGCCGCCAGACCAGGCGGTCTTGCAGGCCTCATAAGCTGCCTCATCCTCTGCCGGATAGTACATCCAGTCTACCTTGTCCCCCATGGCGTCCGTGGCCATTTCAATTTCCCACTGGCCGTTCATGAACATTGCCGCCTGCCCTTCGTAGAACATGGAGGCCGCCTGGTCGTAATTCAGGGAGGTTACGCCATCCGGCAAAAGCCCTGCCTCCACCAATTCATGCAGGGTATTCGCCGCTTTGACATAGGCGTCGTCCGTGATGTTCCCCTGCTGCTTGTCCAGCTTGTCGATGCCGCCCACATCGTACCGGGTGGCAATCGCATCAAACAAGGCTGTGGTAATCCATTTCTCCTTTGCAAAAATCGCCATTGGTATAATCTCATTTTCTTTGCAGACGCTGATGACATGCTTCAAGTCCTCATAGGTTTTCGGCACCTCCAAGTTCAGCTTGTCAAACACTTCTTTGTTGTAATACCACATCACGACCTCATTCCCCGCATAAGGGAAGGCATAGATATTCCCATCCTCATGGTACAAAATGTTCTTGCAGGAATCATAGACCTTGTCGGTGAATCCCACTCTGTCAGAAATTTCATTCAGCGGCATGATATTCCCTGATTTGCGGAAGGCTTCAATCTGCGCCAGCTCCACGCGGAAAATATCCGGGAGTATGCCGGTCGCCGCATAAGTCTGCAGCTTCTGCCCATCATCCTGGGCTTCAATATCCAGCTCCAGCGTCACGTTGGGATAAGCCTTCTCCAGCTGCTCCTTCGCATAGTCAAACGGGATTTTCGTGTCATCGTCTGCATACTGGGCATACATTTTCAAGGTCGCCTCTTCTTCGCTGATTACCCCTTCCGCTGCGCTGCCTGACGTATCTTCCGCCGCCTCTTGGCTTCCTGCTTCTTCTGCATCCGGCTCATCGCCCTTTGCCTCTTCCCCTGCGCTGCCCTCTTCAGATGCGTCTTCTGCCGCAGCCGGGACAGACGGCTTCTCTTCTTTTCCCCCGTTCCCGCATCCTACCATTGCCGCTGCTGCCATTGCCACTGCCATTGATAATGCAATCATTCTTTTCTTCATTCCCATTTATGTTATCCTCCTTCGTTTTTATAGTTGTATTATAGGAAAATGCCCCTTTATTTTCCATGGAATATCCAAAACGAAACGGTAAAATCCGAAATTATCGTGTCACTTCTTGATGTTTACCGCATTGGGGGAAATCCCGTAAAACTTCTTAAAGCATTTGCTGAAATAGCTCACGTCATTGTACCCCACCATATCGGAAATGGCGGAAACCTTATACGCCCCCTCTTCCAGCAGTTCCCTGGCCTTTTTCACCCTGCATTCTGTCAGGTACTCGCTGATGGTCATGTTCATCTCGCTTTTAAACATACGGCGCAGGTAGGTCTGGTTAATCAAAAGCTCCCTGGAAATATCCTCAATGGAGAGCTCCGGATTTTGGAAATGGAGGTCAATGTACTCCTTCGTCCCATAAGCCACCTGGTAATCCTTCGACTCATGGTGCCGCTTGAAATAATCCTTCGCCTTTTCGTAACAGCCCAGCACAAACTTCTCTTTTTCGAGATAGGAATTGCTTTCCGTCAGGATAAACTGGGGACGCAGCTCTTTTTGGAACACATCTTCCGCTTTCCGTCCCTTTTTGTTGATAAAAGCCAACAGCTGGCTGACTAGGCTCATGGACAGCATGGTGTTGTAATTGTAATCTTTGCGGAATATCTCTTCCCGGAACGCCTCTTCCAAAACCGATTGGATTTCCTCAAACCGCATGTCGCGCAGGAAGCGGTCTATGACAGCTAAACTCTCCCAGGAATAATTCTCTTTTTTCAGCTTCATATTCCGGGAATCAAAGATAATTTCTTCCGGATCCTCATACTGAAGGCTCAGCGCCTGCAGCGTCTTTTGATATGCCTCCCGGATGCCGCCATTCCCCACAAAGCCCTCGCTGAGCCCAATCCGCAGCACATATCCCAGCTGCTCCTCCACCAGCCTAGCAAAATCCAGCAATTCATAGCCGCGGTATCCCTCCGCCTCTGCCTCCGTCTCAAAATTTAACGCCAACACCAGGTTCCCCTCGAAATCGCAGAACATCACGCAGGGCTGCTCTTCGCTCAATATCCCCTGCAGCATCTGCTTTAAGACGCCATCCCACTGATACGCTTCCTCTTTCAGCAGCTCGTTGTCGTTTTTTTGTATCACAATCGTCCCCACCAGGTAATAAGGGAATGCAAAAATCTCCCGTTCCAGCTCTTTGTGTTCCCCATAAATCAATTTCCGATACCTATCCTCGCGCTTCCTGGCTTCCATCTCTTCTTTTTCTGATTTCATCTCAATGACTTCGTTGATGTTGTCCTTCATTTTCAGCAAGGTAATCAGCAGCTCTTCTTTTTCAAAGGGCTTAACGATATAGTTGCAGACGCCCATCCGCAAGGCGCGTATCGCATAATTAAATTCGCTGTGCCCTGTAATCAGCACGACCATCACATCCGGGTTCCTCGCAAGGATCAGCTCTGACAGCTCCAGGCCGTCGATATACGGCATTGTGATATCCGCTAAGATAATGTCCGGCTCATATTGCCCGAACAGCTCTAAGGCCTGCTTCCCATCCTGCGCCTCGCAGCAAATCTCAAACCCATACTCTTCCCAATCCACGCAGCTCTTCAAATAATCCCGGAAAATCTTCACGTCATCTGCTAACATTATTTTAATCATTCGAACGCCTCCTTCGCTTCCATATGCCCGGCCGGCAGGTGCAGGACTGCCGCTGTCCCTTCCCCCACGTCTTCAAACACAAGCGCCCCTTTCTCCCCATAGAACAGCTTCAGCCTGTGGTTCACGCTGTAGATGCCGAAGTGCTCCTCCAGCTTCTCGCCCTGGCTGTACGCCTTTCGAATTTCCGGGGGCATCCCCACCCCGTTATCCAAGACGCATATCCGAATCTCTTCTTCGGCTTCTTCTATCTCAATATGCACAAACCCTTTCTTCCCCTTATACTTAAGCCCATGGTAGACGGCATTTTCCACCAAGGGCTGCAGCGTCAGTTTCGGCACTGGAAAGAAACGAACCGATGCGTCCCTCACCTTGATATGGTAGGAAAAGAGGTCTTCATAGCGCATTTGGAGCAAGTCCATATAATCTTCCACGATTTTCAGTTCCTGCCCCAAAGGTATGACCTCTTTGCTGTCTGAAAGGGTATTCCTGTAATAATCCGCCAGCTTCTTCGTCACCCTTTGGGACTCCCTGTATTTCTTCATTTCCGACAGCTTTACAATCATGTCCAGGGAGTTATAGAGAAAATGGGGCTTCACCTGTTCCTGAATTAAAGCCAGCTCATACTCGCGTTTTTTAGCGGACTCCTCACTCAGCTTCTGAATCAATTCCTGGATATTCGCCGTCATGGCGTCAAAGCTGTTCCCAATCTGCCCGATGTCGTCTTTTTTGCGGAAATCGCAGCGGATGGAAAAATCGCCATCCATTACTTTTTCCGTGTTTTCCCTCAGCTTAATCAACGGCCTGGTAATTAAATTCGTAAAATAAAAGGACAGGAATATGCCTGCCAATGCCACTCCGGAGCCAATCACCAGGACAATGACAAGCAGGCTCTCCTGGCTGACGTTGAATTTCCTTAAATCTGTCCTCCCATAAATGCGCCATCCCCAGCCTGCCAGCTTGTACTCGGAGTACATCATTTTCTTCCCAAAGCTTTTCTCAATCCTTGCGCTTTCCCACCCTTTCTTCCCCAAAAACTTCTCTTTGGGGAAAGTTTTCCCATCCCCTAGGATGCAGCCGCTTCGGTCCATCAGGTAGAAATCGGTATTCGTATTCCGTAAGTGGGATAGAAACTGTTCCGCCTTCACATTGACAAACAGGTAGCCCAAAGTATTCCCAGAGCTAATCTCTATCACCTTCTTCCCCAACGTCACCTTGCCTTCCCCATCGCCTGACAAACCGATTTCCCGGCTCTCCTTCTGCCCGAACACCACAGACTCCCCGCTGGTGCCTTCCACCAGCTTTGCCGCCTCTTCCCAGACTTCCGGCGTCTTCAGCATGGGCGTGCTGTTGCTGTACAGACTGCCGCCCACGTCCCGGTAGACAATCGTGTCCACATGGCTGAATATGACCTGCGCCATATTCAGCTCCGTATAAATGGAATTGGCATTCTTAATGTCCCGAAGCAGGATGTTGTGGGTATTCGCCTGCACTTTATTGATGCTGATGCTTACGTAATTAGAGCAATCCACCATATCGGCCAGGATATTCTTAATCCGGTCGGAAACGATTTCCTGGGTGTCCATCAGCGTTTCTACGCTGTGCCGTTCCAACACCCTATTGCTGTAATAAAACAGCAAGGCGGCAAAAGACATCGTCGCAAGGACAATAATCGGAATCATAATAAGAATGATTTTATTCTTGATGGATAAATCCTGCAATCTCTTCTTCATCGCACATCTCCTATCTGCATTTCCCCATGGATTGAAAAGGGATGCCGCAATTACCTGCGGCACCCCTTTCGAGCTGTCTTTCCTTCCCCTGCTATTTAATCTTTATGCTCTTGCTCTTGCCATATTGGCCGTACACGCAGTTGACGTTTATCTTCCGGTATGCATGCACTTTTATGTAATATCTTTTCCCTTTTTTCGGCTTCTTAATCAAGCAGCTGTTTTTCGATGCGCTTAGCTTTTTAAACTTGGAATTCCGGAAATCTTTGCTTGTGGAATACTTCACCTTATAGCCGGACACCCCCGACAGTTTTTTCCAAGTAACCTGAATGGAGCCGTTCTTTTGCTTCACGGACTTCAGCGTTACCTTTGGAATCTTCTTCGCCTGCTGCTTCAGCGTATCCTGCACCTTCAATGATTCCTGCTTCGCTTTTTCGGCTGCTTTCTGGGCAAGCTTTGCCTCATCCCTTGCCTTCT
>CAOKUK010000129.1 GCA_948472595.1 uncultured Eubacterium sp. | reverse complement strand
CCGGCCTTCATTTTGCCAAGAGGGAAATGAAGGGGAAAGAATTTTTCAAAGGGGATGGGACGGTGCCCTGGTGGGTGACCTCCGTATCCATATTTGCCACATTGCTGAGCCCTATTTCCTTTTTGTCCTTGGCAGGGAACTCTTATGCCGGGACTTGGATTATGTGGTTTGCGCAGCTGGGCATGCTGCTGGCGATTCCCATTACCATCCGTTTTTTCCTGCCCATTTACAGCAAGCTGGATATTGACACGGCTTACCATTACCTGGAGCTCCGCTTCGGGAGCAAGGGGCTGCGGGTGCTGGGGGCTGTGATGTTCATCATTTACCAGGTAGGGCGCATGTCCATTATTATGTACCTGCCCTGCATGGTGCTTGGAAGCCTGACGGGAATCAGCGTGAATCTGCTGATTGTCATTATGGGGGCGATTGCCATTATCTACTCTTATTCCGGGGGGCTTAAGTCTGTGCTTTGGACGGATTTTATCCAAGGCTCCGTGTTGCTGGTGGGGGTGACCTTTGCATTGGTGTTTTTGCTGCTGCATATTGACGGAGGCCTGGGCGCCGTCTTCGGGGCGCTGTCAGGGGAAGGGAAATTCCTGGCGCCGGACCAGCCGATTTTCAATCCGAATATCCTAAAGGACAGCGTTTTCATCATGATTGTGGGCGCCGGGTTCAATACGATGGGCTCTTATGTGTCCAGCCAGGATATCGTGCAGCGGTTTACCACCACCACGGACCGGAAGAAGCTGAATAAGATGATGCTGACGAACGGCGCATTGTCTATCTTTATTGCAACGGTATTTTACCTGATTGGCACGGGCCTCTATGTGTTCTACCAGCAGAACGCCTTGCCTCCGGCAGCGGCTCAGGATCAGATTTTTGCGTCCTACATCGCTTTTGAGCTTCCCGTAGGGGTGACGGGAATCCTGTTGGCAGCCATTTATGCGGCCTCCCAGTCCACCCTGTCTACAGGCCTGAACTCTGTGGCTTCCAGCTGGACGCTGGATATCCAGGCCCGCCTGTCGAAAAAGGAGCTGAGCTTTGAGGCGCAGACGAAGATTGGGCAGTATGTGTCTTTGGCTGTGGGCGTGTTTGCCATTCTCGTGTCCATGGTGCTGGCGAACGGCGGCGTAAAATCAGCCTATGAATGGTTTAACGGGTTTATGGGTCTTGTGCTTGGCATCCTGATAGGCATGTTTATCTTAGGGGCCTTCACAAAGTCTGCAAATACCTTCGGCGCCACCGTGGCGTTCCTTGCAGCCACGGCTGTGATGGTGGGCATTAAGTATTCCGTTCCGGCAGAGGCTGTTTCTATCTGGTCTTATTCCATCATTTCCATTGCCGTATCCCTGGTTGTGGGCGTCCCAGCCAGCTTGGCCTGGAGGAAATGGAAGGGAGATAAAACGGTCCCGGCGGAACATACCACAATCTATACGGTGAAGGAAGCAGAAGAAGGGAATTAAGGAGGGAACGAGTTATGGTATTTGGGAATATCCATCATTTAGAGCGCGATCCAGGCCTGGGGGAAGCCATAAAGGCATGCTTTGCCTATGTGGAAAGCCATGATTTGGCTTCTTTGGATGCAGGCCGGTATCCCATTGACGGGGAGCGGCTTTTCGTCAATGTGGTGGAATATGAGACTGCCCCCTGTGAGGAGCGTTTCTGGGAGGCTCATAGGGCATATCTGGACGTCCATGTGGTATTGGAGGGGCAGGAGCAGATTGATGTGGGCTTCGCAAGCCGGATGCTGCAGGGGGAGTATGTAAAAAAGGATGACTTCCTGCCCCTGGAGGGTGGAAGGGACGCCTCTGTCTGGCTCAAGCCGGGGGAGGTCCTGGTGTGCGGCCCAAAATGGGCATCGCACGGGAATTGCGGCAGAAAAGCCGGAAAAGGTAAAAAAGGCCATCTTTAAGGTCTTGCTTTAGGGGCTTCCTGGCTGTTGCAGGATGCAATAGAATATAAGGAAAGGCAGAAAGCAGGCATGGAAAAGTATGCGGGCATTGACATTGGCGGGACGGCCATCAAGTATGGCGTCATAAGCGGGGAGGGGAAGGTTCTGAGGAGGGCGCTTATGGACACGGAAGCCCATAAGGGCGGCTCGGCCATCCTGGGTAAGGTAGTGGATATTGCAGGGCGGCTCTGTCAGGAGGAGGATATCTGCGGCATCTGCATATCCACGGCGGGAGTGGTGGACATAGATTTGGGAAAAATCACTTACGCAGCGCCTTTGATTCCTGGCTACGCTGGGACAGAGTATAAGAAAACACTGGAAGCCCGGTTTCGGATTCCTTGCGAAGTGGAGAACGATGTAAACTGCGCCGGCCTTGCGGAGTATTACTCTGGCGCAGCCAGAGGCAGCAGGATAGCTTTGATGCTTACGGTTGGGACAGGCATTGGGGGAAGCATCATCATAGACGGTCAAGTGTTCCGCGGGAGCAGCGGGAGCGCCTGCGAGGTGGGCTATATGGCTATGCGGGGAAGCGACTTCCAGACCCTGGGCGCAGCCAGCATCCTGACCCGGAAGGTGGCCTCTTGGAAAGGGGAGGCCAGAGAGCGGTGGGATGGCCGCCATATATTTGCGGCTGCGAAGGAGGGCGATGGGCTTTGCATCCGGGCCATTGACGAAATGGCGGATGTGCTGGGGCAGGGGATTGCTAATATCTGCTATGTGCTGAATCCGGAAGCAGTGGTGCTGGGCGGCGGCATTATGGCGCAGCAGGATTTCCTGAGAGGGCGCATAGAGGCGGCGGTCGCAAAGTACCTAATTCCAGGAGTTGCCAGTTCTATGAGGCTTGCCTTTGCAGAGCATGGGAATGACGCAGGGATGCTGGGCGCCTATTACCATTTCCGGCAGCGCCGCTGTAAGGCTCAAGAGTGAATTCCGGGCGGATTTTTATTGAATATATTGGGAAAATCACAGATAATTCAAACTATTTCCCGGGTTTTTGTGTTATAATGTCTCCATCAAAGAATAAAGGAAGGATTTGCTTATGAAGGTTAGGAAGAATTATCTGTGTATTTTATTTGTGTCAAGTTTATGCAGCCTGTCAGTCTTGGGAGGCTGTGGGCAAAAGCCCAATAACGCCGGGGATGTGCAAGTGGCGTCTGATGGCTCAGGGGCAGAGGATGCGGCCGGCGGCGAGGAAGATGCAGATGAATCTGGCGGCGGCGAGGAAGGTGCAGATGAAGTTGGCAGCGGCGGGGAAGGTGCGGATGAAGCTGGCGGCGCTGGGGCAGAGAGCTTGGGAGAATTTTCCATGGAGGACATCAATGGCGAGTCTTATACCCAAGAGATGTTTGCCGACTATGATTTGACTATGGTAAATGTGTTCACGACCTGGTGCTCACCTTGCATCAATGAAATCCCTGACCTGCAGAAACTGCGGGACGAGATGGAGGGCAAGGGCGTGAATGTGGTGGGCATTGTCCTGGATGCGATTGGAAGCGATGGGAAGGCAGACCAGAATACCGTGAAGATGGCTAAGGAGTTGGCGGAGCGCACCGGCGTTTCTTATCCATTCCTGATTCCGGACGCAGGCTACCTGAACGGAAGGCTTACGAGGATAAATGCCGTCCCGGAGACTTTTTTTGTGGATAAGGAAGGCAATCTTGTAGGGGAGACCTACACGGGCAGCCGTTCCTTGGAGGATTGGAAGAGCGTTGTGGAGACGGAACTGAAAGGGGCGGCGCAATGAAGCGGTTTTTAAAGCCTCCCAGGGCGGGAATCTGCGCGGCGGCTCTTGGGGCTGCGCTGATGGCATTTGGAATCTTCCGGGGGGAAATGCCTGTGGTTCTTCAGAAAGCAATCAATATCTGTATGGAGTGTATTGGAATTGGATAAGCGAAAAAATACGAATGAATGGAAACGCCATGGGGTGCAGGCCCTGTGGGCTTTTTTGACCAACAGCTACCTGGCAGGCTTTGCCCAAGGAAAGATATACAAGGGGAGCCTGAAAAATCTCTGTGTCCCCGGCCTAAATTGCTACTCCTGCCCTGGAGCGCTGGGCGCCTGCCCAATTGGGGCGATGCAGGCAGTCATCGGCAGCTGGAATTTTAAATTTGCATTTTATGTGGCAGGCTTTTTGGTGTTTGTGGGTGCGCTGGCGGGGAGGCTCGTATGCGGGTGGCTCTGCCCCTTCGGGCTTATCCAGGATTTGCTCCACAAAATCCCTTTCCCCAAGAAGATTCGGGCAGTCCCTGGGGACAAGCTGCTGCGAAAGCTGAAATATGTGATTTTATTGGTGTTTGTGGTGCTCTTGCCCATGTTCTTGGTGGATATTATGGGGCAGGGGGCGCCTTATTTCTGCAAGCTGGTATGCCCGGCAGGCACCTTGGAGGGGGGCATACCGCTGGTGCTTCTGAACAAATCCATGCGGGGCGCTTTGGGCTGGCTCTATGCCTGGAAGAATGTGCTGCTGGCCGCCACGATTATTTTGTCCCTGCTGGTGTACCGCCCGTTTTGCAAATACATATGCCCGCTGGGGGCTGTTTATTCCGTATTCAACCCCATAGCGGTGTTCCGCTACCGGGTAGATAAGGAAGCGTGCATTTCCTGCGGAGCCTGCAAGGAGTCCTGCAAGATGCAGGTAGACCCAGTGCGGAATGCAAACCACCCGGAATGCATCCGCTGCGGAGCCTGCAAAAAGGCCTGCCCGGTGAAGGCAATCCGTTAAGGAAGCGGGCTGCGGCAAGGCTTTTTGACATGCACAATCGGAGAAATGGAAAAGACTGCTGCCAAAAGGATTTAGAAATTCGCAATCCTTTTGGCGGCAGTCTTTTGTTATGCCAAAATCTGCCCAGATTCACAGCGACTTAAGGAAATCATAAGGATTTCGACAGAAAAATGAGATATAAATGACAAGTTTTTGTGGTAATATAAATGAAAAATGGAGTAGTCTTTTGCTGTGCGAGGGTGGTTTTACAAAGACTGCGCCAATTCAGAAAAGTTATTTTTCAATCGTTCCTTAGAGGGGATTTAGAGAAAGGGTTGCTATAATGGCAGGGAAAGGAGAGCTTTATGTATGTTGGGATTACGAAGGCGAGTTGCGATTTTATGTGCAAAGTGCATAAGCATGGCAATCCGGAAGCTGACAAACCGAAAGGGCAGCGTGTTCCCTGGATATGTGGCGCAGCTGATTGACCCGGAGATTTTACCGGAGCTGGCAGGAATGGTGCGGGAAAAGATTATCGTGGCGATGGGGACGAATGGAAAGACGACCACCAACAGCATGATTTGCCATGCGCTGCGGGCAGAGGGGAAGAAGGTCCTGATCAATCGGACAGGCGCAAATATGTTAAATGGCGTCATCTCCGCATTTGCCTTGGCGGCGGACGGCAAGGGGAAGCTGGATATCGACTATGCCTGCATGGAAGTGGATGAGTTTGCCTCCCTAAAAATCCTGCCGAAACTGAAGCCGGATTTTGTGCTGTTGACGAATTTGTTCCGGGATCAGATTGACCGGTATGGAGAGATTGACATTGTGCGGGAGCGGATTCAGGAGGCGCTTGCAGAGGCTCCTGGGGCGACGCTGGTATCGAACTGCGACGATGTCCTATCCTTTGCTCTGGCATCTGGCAGCGGGCGCCCGGTTGTGTCTTATGGGATAAACCAGCAGATGTTTGATGCGGTTTCCAGCCCCCAGGTGCGGGAAAGCATTTTCTGCCCCTCCTGCGGGGGGAAATTGGAATACGATTTTTTCCACTATGGGCAGCTGGGGATTTACCATTGTCCCTGCTGCGGCTGGGAACGGCCGCATCCGGATTATACGGCAGAGCATATTTCCCTGCAGGAGTCAGGCTATTCCTTTGCCTTAGAGGGCATGCAGATGCAGTCGCAGGCAAAAGGGCCTTACAATGTGTACAATACCCTTTCTGCCTATGCGGCCTTAAAAGCTATGGGTGCGCCGACAGGCAGGTTTAAGGAAGCGGTGGAGTCACTTAACTATGGAAATTACAGGGAGGAGACGTTTGCCGTCCGCAATGCGAAAGTATGCCTCCACCTGGCCAAGAACCCGGTGGGGTTCCAACAGAAAATATCCATGATTCTCAAGGATGAGAGCCCCAAGGATTTGATTGTGCAAATTAATGATGCGGCGCAGGATGGGAAGGATATCTCCTGGCTGTGGGACGTGGATTTCCAGTATCTGAAGGAAGCCCATGCCCAGACCATTGCCGTGGCAGGGAGCCGGCGCCTGGATATGGCCCTCCGGCTGAAATATGACGACATTCCCTGCAGGCTGGTGAGGGATATGGGGGCATGCGTGGACAAGCTTGCCCAAAATGGGACGGGGAATATTTACCTGATTGTAAATTATTCCGGCTTGCGCAGCGCAAACCGGATGCTGCATAAAATGCAAGGCCTTGCGCCGAAAGGCGGCGGGAATGAGGAGCGGCCATAGAGGGCGAAAGCCAAGGCCGGGCAAGCAAAATGAGGACGGAAAGGAGCTGGCATCATGGAACTGACAATTGGGCATTTATATCCGGATCTTTTAAACTTGTACGGAGATCGGGGCAATATCCAGTGCCTTCGGAAAAGGCTTGCCTGGAGAGGGATAGAAGCGAGGCTTATAGAAGTGCATGCAGGGGAAAGCATTGATTTTTCAAAGCTTGATTTGGTGCTGCTGGGCGGCGGCTCAGACCGGGAGCAGGAGCTGGCCTGCCAGTATTTAAAGCGGGAAAGGAAGGGGTTGTGCGCATACGTAGAGGGCGGGGGCGTCCTGCTGGCTATCTGCGGGGGCTACCAGCTGCTGGGCAATTATTATAAGACCAACCGGATTGCCATAGAAGGGCTGGGGATTTTGGATATCCATACGGAATGGAAGCCGAAGCGCCTGACGGGGGACATTGTGGTAAAGAGCCGCCTGTTCCATAGCCCGGTAGTAGGATTTGAGAACCACAGCGGACGCACCTATATCGGGAATTATCCATCGCTTGGCAAGGTTGCCAGCGGATACGGCAATACGGGAAGGTCTGGGAAAGAAGGGATTGTCTACAAAAACCTGATTGGGACTTACCTGCATGGCCCCCTGCTCCCCAAGAATCCAGAAGTATGCGATTATCTTTTAAAGCGGGCGCTGCAGCATAAGTATCAGAAAAGGATAACCTTAGGAACCCTTTGCGATGGGCTGGAGCGGCAGGCGAATCGGTACATTGCAGAGCGGGCAGTTTAGGAAAGGAGCCTTTGGCTGCCGCCATCTGCCGTTCCAAGGCTGGCGCTTTGAATTCCATGGTTCTCATAAGAAAGATAAAGCCCTCAGAAATCATTGATTTCTGAGGGCTTTTCGAGGCGCAGACCGGATTTGAACCGGTGCATCAGGGTGTTGCAGACCCACGCCTTA
>CAOKUK010000128.1 GCA_948472595.1 uncultured Eubacterium sp. | reverse complement strand
GATTACTTGGAGCTGCAGTGTGCAAGGGATTGTCAGTGCGGATGGCAAAGTGACATGCCCCGCTAATAGCCAGAAGGTGACCCTGACCGCCAAGGTGGGGACAGACGTGACTGTGTCCGGCGAGGCAGAGGTCTTGAAATACGGCGGAAGTATTTTGAGTTATGTGACAAAAGAAACGGACTTACTGGCATATGAGGACAGCCGCAGGTCAGACGCCCTGTACGTGGCGGCAAGGAATGACAGCGATGGCTCTTATGAGCCGCTGAACAAAGGAAAGGCTATCTTGTATGTGAAATGGAGCGGCGACCAGAAACAGAACCCGAACAGGCAGATGGGCTCCCCGTCCTTCTTCCGCAAGGCGGACGGCACATTGGGCGTAGTGGCTTCTTCCAACAACAGCACGGACAGCATTTACCTGTGGGATACGAAGGACACTGTGACATTTACAAACGAGCGTTCCATTCGGCTGAATGCGGCGGGGATAGCGGTGAAGGATCCGGTTATTTTCTATGACAGCGTGTCCAAGAAGTACAAAGTGTTCTGGAAAGGGGAGGGCGGCGCTTCTTACCTGACCACATTGGAGAACCTGACAGACGCAGCTGCATCCGACAGCGCTGTGCCATGCGATTACCAAAAAGCAAGCTTGGGCAGCAAGGCGCCGGACAATGCGGATATGGAGCAAGCCTCCCTGTTTGCAATGTCCGAGGAGGAATACAAGGCATTTATGCGCAAATATGGCAGGCTATACAATACGAAAGTCCAGCCAGTCAATGTGCAGGCAAAGAAAGGGGAAGACATTGCCGGCAAGCTTCCCAAGACAGTGACGGCAGAGTACAACGATGGCAGCGCCAAGAACTTGGGCATTGTCTGGGATGCTGCAGAACTGGGGAAGGTAGACGTCACAAAGCCGGGAACCTACAAGGTGAAGGGGACAGTGCAGCAGGATGCTTACGCTTACCCGTTTATCGAGGAGCGGGCAGATCCCCATATTTTCTACAATGAGGACGATGGGTATTACTATTCCACCGGCTCTTATTACGAGGCCAATATGACTTCCTGCAATGTGGCGCAGTCTTACCGCAAGCTGGATATCCGGCGGGCTAAGACCATAGAGGGCTTGAAGACCGCAGAGGAATACTATATTATGGAATCCGCAGTGGGCGACCGCTGGGGCGGCTTCTTCTGGGCGCCGGAGTTCCATAAAATCAATGGAAAATGGTACTGCCTGGTAGGCGCCCATGACTTTGGCACAGGCGGCATCACGGCGAATACGAATTGGAATACCAGCAACTGGTGCAGCCGGTCTATCTTAATTCCATATGAAGGGGATGGCGACAGCAGCACCAGCATGGAGGCTGACATCCAGGCGGGCGGCATGCTGGATGCATCCCAGTGGGGCGAGCCGATTATCTTAAATCTGCCTTCCAATGCAAACGCTTCCTTCGATGTATCTTATTACCAGGCAGAGGATGGCCAGGGTTATTATATTATTCCAAGAAGCGCAAACCTCTTGATTGTCAAGGTGCAGAAAAACGGCGTGCAGCCGGAAGGGGACGCCGTGAAGCTCAAGGGATTGGAATGGCCATGGGAATATGGCGTCCAGGAAGGCACAGTAAGCGCCGGCAACCCGGAAGGGAACGACCAGGGAATCGTGGAAGGGCCTTACCTGTTTGAATATGGCGACAAGGTATACATCAGCTATTCCGGCGCAACCGTGGATAAATATTACTGCTTAGGCCTGATGATGGCAGATAAGGGCAGCAACCTGATGGATCCGGCCAGCTGGACGCAGATTCCATATCCGGTGCTCTCTTCTTATGACACATATGAAGGGAAGATTGGCGGAAAGGCCTATGTAGGCGGCGGCCATAACTCCGTGGTATTGGACGAGTACGGCAACCTGGCGCTTGTGTACCACGCAAGGCCTTACCCAGACCCCCATGCAGGGCAGAACGGCGCAGGAGGCCTTTTCGACCCCTGTAGGCATACCGTGGTGAAGAGCGTCAACGTGGCTTATGACGGCTCGCTGGTATTTAACATGACGGCAGAGGAAGAATTGGCGCCGGAGAACAGGGAAATTGAGGCGACGATTGTGATAGAGGATGGGGAAGAGCCCCCAGTGAAGGTTACAAGCGTCACCCTGGATAAGACCTCATTATCCCTTACCGTAGGGAAGAGCCAGAGGCTGACAGCCACCATTGCGCCTGCAGATGCGGCAAATAAAGAGTTGAAATGGAAATCCAAAGACTCTAAAATCGCAGAAGTGGATGCAGAAGGCAAGGTGACGGCTAAGAAGGCAGGTACCGTTACGATAACCGTAACCTCCGCAGACGGCCCTGCGGCTTCCTGTAAGGTGACGGTGAAAGCGGCGGTAATTTCCGTAAAGAGCGTCAAGCTGAATGTGAAGAAAGCTGTCCTTGGCGTGGGCGAAAAGCTTACGTTAAAGGCAACCGTATCGCCTTCCAACGCCACCAGCAAAAAGGTAACTTGGAAGTCCAGCAAATCCAGCGTTGTCGCCGTGAACTCCAAGGGCCTCATCCGGGCGAAGAAAACGGGCTCTTCCACCATCACGGCGTCTGCGGGCGGCAAGAAGGCTACCTGCAAGATTACAGTGAAGAAGGCGCCAAAGAAGATTGCGCTGACAGCCAGCAAAAAGTCATTGAAGCGGAAACAGACTTACCAGATGAAAGTAAAACTTCCCAAGAATACCGCAAGCTACAAGAAAACGTATTCCACCAGCAACAAAAAGGTGGCCACCGTATCTGCGTCCGGTAAGGTGAAGGCGATAAAGAAGGGCAAGGCCACCATCACGGTGAAGGCCTTCAATGGCAAGAAAGCAAAGATAGTGATTACTGTAAAATAAAAGCAATGCTCTCGAGGGGGTTTGATAGCCATGTTTCCATGGATATTTGACGAAAACCGCAAAGGTCAAATATCGCAGCAGACAGAGAATTGGCAAGCAAGGCGCTGCGGTATTTGGCCTGGGAGCAATCGTATCGAAAAGGAGGTTGGAATATGCAAAAGCAACATAACCAGAAACTGCGTATCGTTTCATTCCTGTTGGCATTTTTGCTGGCGTTTACTGGGGTTCCCATGGAACGCCTTCATGCAGAAGGCGAAGAGGCGGCTCAGGCAGAGGGTGCGGCTCTTTTGGCCAGGTATCCCCTGGCGCAGGATGTGAATGACATTTCAGGCAATGGAAAGAACGGCGAAGCGCATGGGAGCGTAACTTATAACGAAGGACTGACGCTTCCGGGCGGCAAGAAGACCAGCGCAGGGGATGCGTCTTATGTGACCCTTCCCGGCGATATTTTTGCGGGGAAAGAGAACCTGACGATTTCCGTTTGGATTAAGAGCGCAACGGATAAAGGGAATTACGCAGCCCTGTTCTTCGGCACGCCGCCGCAGTCCAACAATATGCCTTTAAACTACTGGCTGTTCAACCCCACGAATCCAGGCGGCCTGTTTAAATCTGTCTTCACAGATTCCAACAACAGCAACGCCCCCTATCAATCGGAAAAAGGCGTGACGGCAGGCGGCACGGAGGTTTATAAGGGGAAGTGGGTGCATTATACCACAGTGCTGACAGAGAACTCTGTTACAGGCTACATCAATGGCCAGAAGGTAGGCCAGGCTTCAAAGAGTAAGAAAGTGGCGGATTTCGGTACAGACATCCAGGCTTATATCGGGCGTTCCAATTATCTGGAAGACAACACTTACGCCGCATCCTTCCAGGACCTTCAGGTGTATGGCGGCGCAATGGACGATGCCCAGGTGCAGGAGCTTTATTTTGACACAACCCATATCAACCAGGCAGCTCAGGAGACGCTCCTTCCCCAGATTGCGGATCAGCTTTCCCTAGAGGGGCAGGCGGAAAATGGCGTCCTTATGGAGGCGAAGAAATTAGAATTGCCGTCCCGGCTGCATGGCGCAAGTATCCAATGGGCGTCGGACAATACGGCGGTGATTGCAAATGACGGCCAGGTGACCCTTCCGGCACAGCAGGCAGTTGTCACATTGACTGCCACTCTGGCATTAGGGAGCCAGACCGCAGAAAAGGCGTTCACCTTGACCGTGCTTCCGGCAGGCGGTTCTTTGTCCTATGTGGCAGATCATCTTCAGATTCCGTATACCTTAGACCCAAGCGTTGTGCTTCCGACAAAATCGGGCGATGTGTCCATTTCCTGGAGCGGCAGCAACGCAATTTCTGCCAATGGCGCCGTTGCCCCGGACTTTGACGGCAAGCAGGCAGTCACTTTAAAGGCTGTATTGACAGCGGGCGGGCAGACCGCCGAGAAATCTTTCCAATGTATCCTCTTTGGGAAAGATACCTCTTATGTGCAGACCTATACCAGGGATCCTTCCGGCGACATGGTGAACAAGCTGGCCCGCAGCATGTTCTTAGCCTACAGTGAGAATGGCAAAGATAATTTTACGGCTCTGCATGACGATTACGGCATCTTGTTCATGCGGGCAGAAAGCGCAGACAACGGCGTCCTGACGCCGAAGGGGATGAAGGATCCTTACCTGTTCTACACCAAAGATGGGAAATATGGCGTAGTGGCAGTGCGCACGGCAGAGAATGGCTCAGACGACCCCACGAAGAAATCCTCTGTCATGTTCTATGTCAGCGAGGACTTGGTGGATTATGATGAAGTCGGCTTTATCGATCTGAATACTACAGCCTCTGTCAATGAGCCAGTTTGCGAGTATGATTCCAATGCGGACGCTTATAAGATTGTCTGGAACGATGGCGCAGGGAATTATTACCAGAACACAATTTCGGATATCCAGGCAGGCAGTGCAGCCTCCAATCCGGAAAATACCATACCCGTGTCCATCCGCAGAGCTGAAATCGGCCTGTCAGGGACGCATCCAGGCAACCTCTTCCCATTAGAGGGCGCAAAGGGCACAAAGCTGAAGAATAAGCTCACGAAACTCATCAACACAGGCATGGAGGCGCCGGCTTCCGTTATCGCCCGCAGGGCGCAGGATGTGGAAAACGTACGGGCGACGGCTCTTTACAACGATGGCTCCACAGCCAGCAAAAAGGTAGCATGGGATCTGTCCAATGTGAAATTTGACGCGCCGGGGAAATATACGGTGAACGGCACGGTGACACAGCCCACTTTCAACAACAGCAATGCCTTGTTCAATGCCCGCCCAGACCCCGAAATGGCGAAATACAATGGGAAATTTTATTTCATTTCCACAGATGAAAGCGGCCAGGGCAGGATTTATATCCGGGAGAGCGATACCTTAGAAGGGATTAAAAATTCTTCTGAAACGCTGCTTTTGGACGGCAATTCTTACCCGAATCTGTTCAAGGCATGCCTCTGGGCGCCGGAACTGCATGTAATAGAAGGCAGGCTCTATGTGTTCTTTGCAGGCAGCATGACCAATTGGGCTGGGGTGCAGTCCCATGTGATGCGCTTAAAGGAAGGCGGCGACCCCAAGAAGACTTCCGATTGGGAAACCCCAATCCGCGTCAAGGATAAGGATGGCAATAATCTCTACGATGCGGACACCCAGGGCATCACTTTGGATATGACCTATTTCGAAGCAGGGGGAAAGAGCTATGTCTGCTGGGCACAGCGCCAGAGGCATCCGGTGGACAACGGCTCCTGGCTCTATATCGCAACTGTGGATAAGAACGAGCCCTGGAAGCTGACCAGCGACCGGGTTTGCATCTGCAAGCCGGATTACGGCTGGGACAACAATAATACTTTCGTGGTGGAAGGCCCCTTCGCCCTGCAGAGGGATGGGAATATCTTCCTCACCTTCTCCGGCGGCGCCACGGACCACACCTACTGCGTGGGCATCATGAAGGCGAAGGAGGGCAGCGACCTTCTGGATGCTGCTTCCTGGAGAAAAGGCAACTACCCCATCTTGACCTCCTGGTCTGTGCCGAACCAGTATGGCCCTGGGCACAATGCCTATATCCAGGATGACGATGGGGTGATATACAACACATACCATGCAAAATGGAACAGGGGAACCAGGAGCGCCAGCATCCGCCGGGTGCATTTCGACATTGACGGCGACCCTGTCCTGGATTTGGTGGAAGAGCGGGATTTGCTTGACCAATATAAAGCGGTTACCATGAAAGTGATTGTGCCCGGAAGTGATTTTGACGCCAAAAAAGAGCTTCAGGATTTGTATGGCAAGTATGCGGCCATTACAGAGAGACCGGCACAGACAACGGCAGAGGATTGGAAGGCCTTCACAGAGGCTGTCGCCAAGGCCAAAGATTTGCTGGCACAAGCCAATCCGGCAGAGTCCGACCTGCTGGCAGCCGCCAATGGACTGCGGGCAGCGGCTGACAGGCTTGTCCTTATCGAGAGCCTGGAGATTACCCCTCCCTCCAAGAAAGAATACGAGGTTGGGGAAGCCTTAGACTTGACAGGGCTTAAAGTGACAGCCATTGACAGCAAAGGCGTAAAGCATGCGTTGCGCGAAGGCGACTACACGGTTGGACCATTTGATTCCGCCACGGTAGGCACAAAGACCATTACCATTACCTACGAGGGGCAGACGGCCAGCTTTGACGTGACTGTAGCGCAGAGGGTGGTAGAGGTGCAGAAGGTGACGGTGTCCCCGGCGGCGCTGACCCTTGCCCCAGGCAAGAGCCAGGCGCTGACAGCCTCCATTACGCCAAGTAATGCCACGGACAAGACATTATCCTGGAAATCCGATAACACCAAAGCTGCAAAGGTAGACCAGTCCGGCAAGGTGACCGCTGTAAAGGCCGGGACGGCTACCATCACGGTGAAGGCAGCCAATGGCGCATCGGCTTCCTGCAAGGTGACCGTGAAAGCGCCTACAGTCGCCGTGAAGAAAGTGAAGTTAGGGAAGACCAAGCTGACTTTGGGCGTCAAAGAGAAATTCACCTTAAAAGCAACTGTATCGCCGTCCAACGCCACCAGCAAGAAGGTAACCTGGAAGTCTGACAAGAAGAGCGTCGCCACAGTGTCCTCTAAGGGCGTGGTGACAGCCAAGAAGGCAGGCACAGCCAAGATTACTGCCACTGCAGGCGGGAAGAAAGCCACCTGCAAGATTACGGTAAAGAAAGCCCCATCGAAAATTACGCTGGATAAAAAGAAAACGATAAAGAAAGGCAAGACGTACCAGCTGAAGGTGAAGCTGCCGAAGAACACAGCCAGCAACAAGATTACGTTTTCGACCAGCAACAAGAAGGTGGCAACCGTATCTTCTGCCGGCAAGGTGAAAGGTCTGAAGAAGGGCACGGCAGTTATC
Organism: uncultured Eubacterium sp.; assembly: GCA_948472595.1. GTDB lineage: Bacteria > Bacillota > Clostridia > Lachnospirales > Lachnospiraceae > Petralouisia. The sequence continues at coordinate 92 of CAOKUK010000128.1, read as the reverse complement.
ACGGCTAAAACCTTCAACGGCAAGAAAGCCAAGATTACGATTACAGTGAAGTAATGGCAGGAAAGCAAAAATCAAGATTACGGTGGCAGTTT
>CAOKUK010000127.1 GCA_948472595.1 uncultured Eubacterium sp. | reverse complement strand
TCCATTCCGAAACACTCAGCACAAATGTATGTAAACCTGCTTCACTTTTAAAGTGCTTATTATCCCAAAAACCTCCCCCGTTCTACCCCGGCAAGCTATCCTTCAGACAAAGCACGCCCCAGCCAACCTGCGGCTTGGGATACTCCATAAACCCCGACAGTTCCTGCGCTCCTCGCCTTAAATAAGCCTTTACTTTTTCGCTGTACAAAAATACAACTCCCATCTTAATCTTGCACAGTTCCCAAGCCGCCTACTTCTTCCTGTATAGCGTAAACCTCCCATCCCCATCCTGGAAATTGGGGTTATAGGCCATGTCGCCCTGTTCCCATTGGGCGCCCCATTTCTCTTTCAATGCCTCCCGTTCCCCCGGCTCCATATCATATCCCCTTGGCTGCCCCGCATGGCAGACAATCTTCACCTCGCTGTCGCACACGGCCTCATAGCCGCATGCGCGCATCCTGGCAAAGAAATCCACCTCCTGCGCCCTGGGGGAGAGTTTTTCCAAAAACATCCCCGCCTCCTCCCAGGCCTTCTTGGACAGCAGCACAAAGTCCAAAGTTAAGGTGCTGACATTTGCCGGAATGTCCGCCCGGTGGCAGTACCCCCGGTAAATCCCCGGGAGCCCTCCGAACAGAGGCGACACCTTCCCTTCCCGGGACACCTTCATGCCGTTCTGGATAATTACGCCCTTGGGGGTCGCAATGCTGCCTGTCACAGCCCCTATGCGCCCCTCCTGGCAAAAGGACAGCAGCCGTTCCAGCCAATCCCTCCTGGCTGGGCGCATCCAATGCTTTGCCAGCACGATATAGTCCGCCTCCACAGCCTGTATCGCCTGATTGCTTAAGCTTGGCATATGGCCACAGGCTACCTCCAGGTTTTGGGGAGTCCCCACAGCCTTGCGAAGCAGAGAGGCATACTCTTTCTGATCTGACAGGATGGCTACCCGCATGTTTCGGTTCCTAAGGTAAGCCACTCGATACACGCCCAAATCCTTGGTCAGCTCCACCTTCGCTTCCACGCCCTGGCTCTTCAGATAGTCCCGGATAGCCTTCTTGCCATTCTCATAAGCGTAGAGCTTGGATCCCGGGTCATAAGCCGTGGAGGAAGGATGAACCCGCCAATGGTACAAGATTTTGGGGATATGGCAAAACCTTGCGCCATTCCTCCTGCAGCGGAGCACGAACTCATGGTCTTGCGCCCCGTCATAGGCGCTGTCTAAGCCCCCGGCCTTCTCTAAAATCTCCCTGGAAAACAGCAGGAAATGGCAGATGTAATTATTCCTGCGCAGCAGCTCCTCATTGTAATCCGGCTTAAAGCTGGGGTCGCAATATGCTTTAGAATCCCCTACCATCTTATCCTCGTCAGAATAAATGACGTCCGGCCTGGGGCTTGCTTCGTTCAAGGCTTTCACCATTTCATAGAGGGCGTTGACGGTCAGAACATCGTCATGGTCCAAAAGCGCCAGGTATTCCCCGCTGGCCATGGCAAAGCCGCAGTTGGTGTTCTCGGAAATTCCGCCGTTCTTCTCCAAACGCCGGTACACAATGCGGGAATCCGCATAAGACTGCACCACCCGCTCCACCTTGTCAGTCCGGCTGCCGTCTGCCAGGCACAGTTCCAGATGGGAATAAGTCTGCCCTAAAACGGAATCCAATAGCTGGCGCAAAAAGGCCTCCTCCGTCTCATAGGCGGGCACGACAATGCTAATCAGGGGCGCATATTCCCAGCGCTTCCCTCTCTGTGCTTCCAGCTCTCTGCCAGAAGGAAAATAGAACTCTGGGTGCGCCTGGTAAGCCTTGTTCCGCTCCCGGAACTCACACCACTCCCGAAACCGATAATAAAAATCTCGAACGCCGTATTGCTTCAGCAACGACAGCCCCATGCTCGCCTGGCTCCTAAAATCCATCCGGGCTTCCTCCTTATTCTTCATCTTGATTGACTAATCTATTTCATGACAGTTCCCAACGTTTTTTCTGGCGAACCCCCATAAGGCAGCGCCCCCGCTTTATCGGGCATATCTTATTTCCCGCCAAAGAATCGCTTCTTTGCGCACTCCCCAAATTTTACCAGGGACAGGATGGACACAAGGCATAAGAGCGGATAAGCTGCGCTCAGGTACATATAGCCAATGGCCGGGCAGTTCTCCAAATGGGTCACTGCCACGCCTGCAAACAGCACCAGTATGCTCAGGCCTATTCCCGTAACCACCAGCCAGGCGTTAAGCGTCTGGAATTTCTTGTCCCGCCATTCCCACACAGCCAACACGGTAAACCCTGCATAGGCCAGAAGTCCTGCCCATGCCAGCCAGTTCCCGACCCCCTGGTAAATCCCATACACTATATTGCACCGGCTGACTGCCTTCTGGGCTTTGTCAGTCACTTTCTGTTCCTCTGATTTCGCAAAATAGCCGTCCACGGATCCCACGCAGACATCCTCCGGGGCGCCTTCCATACCTAGCTTATTCACCTTCACTTTGCCTGCCTGCTTGTCCCCGTCATAGCCCGCCAAATAGAATTCCGGCTGCTCCTCATTTCCCCCATACGCCCATTCCACCTTAAAACGGCACCTTTTCGCTCCTTTGACATCCGGGTAAGCGTGCCCCACATCCCGACTCTTGTCAAAGGAAATCCGGGCAAGTCGGTTCCCTGCCGCATCCTCCATATAACATTCCAAATCCGCCAGATCATGCTGAGGGAAGAGGACCCAGCCCACACAGGCATAATCCTTGCTGAAATCTGCATAGCAGGCATTGCTGCGGGTCACCTGCTCAAAGCTTTGGCTCCCTACAATTTCCTTTTCATCCAACAAGTAAGCGTCCGAAAACATCTCCTCATGGCTGGCCACATAGCGCCAGATTTCGCCTATGGTTCCCAAAAGCTCTTTTCTCTCCCCAGGCGTGGACACATGGTAATTTGCCCCAGGAGAGCTTTCTTTCCGACGGATTTCGCCTGCTTCCAAGGCAGCCGAAAGCTCCTCATAGACCTTCTGGTAAAAATCACTGGCTGTCTGGCAGCTCTGGTAATAGCCTGCCCTCTGGAAACCCCGAACCAGCGCCCAGCCAATCCATCCGTCTTCCACATTCCCATCTTGGGGATGGGTGTCATAAGGGTCATATTCCTTTATTACCCGCAGCACCTTGCGCTCCGTTGTGGCCAAAGTAGGGGAAAGCCGGCACAGCTCCTGGAATGATTCCGTAGGAAGGCTGATATTTTCCGCAGCCCCCTCCAAATCCAAATGGGTCAGCAGGGACATCACCTCCCCATAATAGGGGATTCCCGAATACCCATAGACCCGCTCATTTTTAAGAACCACCAGCTTCGGGAACAAGGACACCCCCACAAGAGGCGCCGCAAGCAGGACGACCCTGCCAAGAGCCTTCCAGTTCTTACATTGCTTCACCACCAAAAGCAGCGCCGCCACCAAAAGCACCACCACCGTAAAGGGCATGAGCCAAACCGTGTCGCTTTTGGTAATCCACAAAAACCCCAGGCTGCCTGTGGCAAACAAGGACCACAGGATATTCCAGCGTAGGGGCTTTTCCCCAATCTCAAAATAAAGGTTCAAAAGGCTGCCGACAACCCAAAGGGTAAGCGCCACCGCAAAGCCATTCCGGTACACCCTCTGCCCAGTCTGCACCGCCGTCATGATAGGATGGTACAAGATGACGCCGTACATCAGGCACAGCGCCCATTTCTGCTTCACCACATGGCTGACAGCATAAAGCAAAATCAGCGCCCCTGCCATATAGAGCAGATTCGTAGCCACAATATAAGGCAGGTGCAGTCGGTATGTAATCGCCAAATAAATGGCAAATCCCACTTCCTTTGTGAAAATGTAACAGGAAAAGGGACCCGTCCATCCTCCGTTCGCTATCTGCAGCGCCCAATTCTTCATCAGGGCGTCATCACAGGCGGCTGTTGGGATGGGATAAATTGGCAGCCCCCAAACCAGGAGCAGCTTCCCCACAGACAGCAGGGCAAGCACTAGCCAAAACCAATACGTCCGCTTTAATAATCGTTTCTTATCCATAAAACTCTTTCCCCATTGCTATATCTTCCTATAGCCTGCATATCTCTTCTCTTTCAGCTGCTTGCGTCCTCTATGCAGCTTCCCACAGTCCGCACATGTCTTCTTTTCCAGCTATTTATGCTTAATATGCAAAATCCCAATAAAAAAGCTGGCAAATACCATCTCTATCCCCACCACGATAAACAGCATAGCCGGTATGGTAATCCGCATCATGCTCTCTGGAGACAGCCCGCCAAACCCAGCCTTACCCCAAAGGCAGAAAGCCGCAATGGTGGCAGCCACCCCTAATAGGAACATCACCAGCCCAATCACCACGCCCCGTTCTGTGGAAGTGCCTTCCAGCCATTTATCCAGCTTGCCCTCCGTGGGGATAAACCCTGTCACGCTGGCATAGCTGCGCACAAACAGAGAGAACATCACCAAGTTTGCCCCCACCATCACCGCCGCCGCCGCATACATCATCGTATGGACGCCCAGCCCCACAGACCCAATCTGGATGCTGCCAAAGCACAAGACTCCCGTAAGGACAATTCCCAGGAAAAGGAGAATCAGCCCCGGATACATAAACAGCCAATTTGGGCTGTGCATCAGCAGGAATTTCAGATGCCGCCACCCATCTGACCAGCTCCGCAGGTGGGGCGCATGGGACCGCCCATCCTTTTTCAGGGTGGTGGGGACTTCCGCAATCTTCAAATGGTTCAGCGTGGCCTTCACCACCATCTCGCTGGCATATTCCATGCCTGTGGTCACAAGCCCCAGCTTCAGGATGGATTCCCGGTTATACCCCCGCAGCCCGCAGTGGTAATCCCCGATTTTGCAGGGAAAGAACAGCCTGGCAATAAAGGACAGCACCGGGTTGCCCAAATACCGGTGGAGGGGCGGCATGGCTCCCGGCTCAATCCCGCCTTTAAAGCGGTTCCCCATCACCAAGTCATAGCCCTCCCGCAGCTTCTCCACAAAAGGCTCCAGGTGCAGGAAATCATAGCTGTCGTCTGCATCCCCCATAATCACATATTTCCCCTGGGCGCCGTTGCAGCCGCCAATCAATGCAGCCCCATAGCCTTTTTCCGCCACATGCACCACCCTTGCCCCTTCCCGCTCAGCGATTTGCTGGGAGCCGTCCGTACTCCCATTGTCCGCCACCACAACTTCCCCATGGACGCCGCTTTCTTCTAAGTAAGTCTTTGCCTTCTGAATACAGGTGGCCAATGTCTCCGCCTCGTTCAGGCATGGCATTAAAATCGTAAGTTCATACTTTTCACTCATTTCATTTCTCCTTCACTCATGTCATCCGACTTGGTTTGATTCCTCCCCCTTGATATAAAAACGCATCAGAAAACGAGCCACCCATTTCGGCCAAAATTTCAAGAACATTTCATAATCCTCTTTGGCGCGGATATTTCCGTTGTTGATGGTTGCAGAAGTCTCCGACCCTATGTGAATCCTATGGCAGGTCAGCGGCGAGGGATCGTAGGCAAACTCTCCTTTTTCCCTGGACAAAAGCTCCCATGCCTGCCAGTCGATGTTGCTTTTAAATCCCGGGACAAACAAAGGCTCCGGCAAATTCCCTTTCACATAAGTGACGGAAGGGCAGGAAATTGGATTGCCCATGGACAGAATCCTGCGGCGCACAAAGCGGCTTTTGTGGAAAGCCCGAATTCTTAAAGGAAACAGCATCAGACGCTTGACCCTCAGCAGGCGGTTCGCAGACACCTCTTGCCCATTGCGGAGTTCGTTGTAATCTGTAAAATATATTAATGGGTGTTCCGCGCGCTTTAAGCCAGAAAGCATATGGGCGGTGTAATCCGGATGGTAAGTGTCGTCCTGATGGGCTAAGGTTACCAGCTTGGTCTGGGCGCAGTGGTAGGCGAAATTCCAGTCATGGGCGATGCCAAAAGGGCCGGGGTTGATGTACAGGGGGATTTGGTATTCCGCAGCCAGAGACTGAATATGCGCATTTGGGGTAGAAGTGGCCATGATGATGCGGGTAGGGACAGATTGGGATTTCAGGGATTCTATGCAAGAGCGCAGGTAGGGGCTTTCTTTGTAAGCACAGATGGCGAAGGTGTGGTCTTGGGGGTTAAAATTCGTATGCATAAGTATAGATGGATCCTTTCCGGGAAAAAGCGGACTTGACAATAAGTCCGACTAAGACGCTCAGGAAATCCTTTGCGCCTAAGTCTCCCTAATGGCTGGATTTTGCCTGCGCTAAAAGCGCCCTGAAATATCTTTCCAGGAGCCATCCCCTCCCCCAGTGGCTGATATTGGCAGGCGTAAGGTTTCTATCCTACAGTGGGTGAATTTTTTGGCAATGCTATACCACTTTATTAATACTAATTCTATTAATTGGCAACATATTTCTTTGGCTTAGGCAACTAAAATTTTACATCGGGACCCCTGTCAAGGCCAGGCTGAAAGCCCGTTAAATGCAGCCTTGACGAGATTTCCAATATCCATTCCCACTTGCAGGCGACGGCAACGCCTCCCGCAAGTGAGCCTGCTGCATGGAGATATCAGCAGCCCGGAGCGGGCAATTCCCCTACTTCCCTAAATACATTTCCTCATAATACCTCTGATAATCCCCGCTAGTCACATTCCGCATCCATTCCTCGTGCTCGAAGAACCATGCAATGGTCTTTTTGATTCCCTCTTTAAACATCGTCTCTGGCTCCCAGCCAATCTCGGCCTTGATTTTGTCCGGCGCAATCGCATACCTGCGGTCATGCCCCTTCCGGTCTTCCACATAAGTAATCAAGTCCTCGCTGACCAGCGCTTTCCTGGGATCCGAATCCGGGAGCATCTCCTGCAATGTCTCCAAAATAATGTGGATAATCTCAATATTCTGCTTCTCATTATGGCCGCCGATATTATAAGTCTCGCCTAATCTTCCATTCTCCTGCACCATATCAATCCCTTTGGCATGGTCGTCTACATAGAGCCAGTCCCGGACATTCTTGCCATCGCCATACACAGGCAGCTTCTTGCCTTGCAGCGCATTGTTGATAATCAGCGGAATCAGCTTCTCCGGGAATTGATAGGGGCCGTAATTGTTCGAGCAGTTCGTGATATTCGCCGGAAAATGATAGGTGTCAATATAGGCCTTCACCAGGAAATCAGAGCTGGCCTTGCTGGCGGAATAAGGGCTGTGGGGGGCATAAGGGGTCGTCTCGTAAAAGTAACCGCCATCCTCCTTTAGCGAGCCATAAACCTCATCCGTGGAGACATGGAGGAAGCGCTTGCCCTCCTGAAAGCTGCCGTCCTCCAGCTCCCAAGCGGCTTTGGCGCAGTTGAGCATTACGGCTGTGCCCAGCACGTTTGTCCGGACAAACACCTCA